>NZ_QSKB01000012.1:0-69773 GCF_003469085.1 Collinsella sp. AM29-10AC | reverse complement strand
CTTGCAGCGACGGACCTCGGGACGCTCTTACACCACGTCTGCGCGCGCCACCCGATTGAGCCCTGTTTGGGAAAGCATATCCCGTTCTGAGCCGAAATTCCGGGTCGCAGTTTCCGCTAGGGGCCTCAACCGGAAAGCGCGTCCCAGAATTCGACCAAATTGCGGGATGCACTTTCCGGAGCCAAGCCGCGGCGCGCATAAAAAACGGGTGCAGACCGAAGTCCGCACCCGTAAACGTCGATGACCGAAGGCTTATTTGCGCATCAAACCGCCGCGCTCGTCGATGGCGTCCCAGAAGGCGCTGGCAAAGCGAGGATCGCTTGCGGCCATGAGGGCGTTGGTGGCCATCCAGCCAGAAGGGGTGCCGGTGTCGTAGCCCGACAGCGGGTCGATGACGACAGCGTACATAGCCTCGCGGTCGAGCGAGCGGGCCATGGCATCGGTAAGCTGGATCTCGCCGCCCTTGCCGGCCTGCTGATCGGCGAGCAGGTCCATGACCAGCGGGCTCAGCAGATAGCGACCGACGATGTACAGGTTGGACGGAGCCGCCTCGGGAGCGGGCTTCTCAACCAGACCGCCGATGCGCCAGACAGCGCCCGGCTCTGCGTCGCCGGCGTCCTCAAAACCCTCGAGCGATCCAACACGATCGCCAGCGATGACGCCATAGCGGCTGACTTCCTCGGGAGCGCACGCGGCAACGGCGATAACCGAAGCGCCACCGTGCTCCTTGGAAACGGCAAGCATCTTGTCGCAGATGTCACGGTTAGGCACAACGTAGTCGCCTAGAAGAACCAGGAAGTTTTCCCCTGCCACGGCGTCGGCAGCAGAGCGAATGGCATGGCCGAGGCCCTTGGGCTCGTACTGATAACGGAAGTCGACCGGCATGCCGCCCGCGTGGGCGACGGCATCGGCGTAAGCATCCTTACCGCGCTCGCGCAGCAGATTCTCGAGCGAGCGATCGGGCTGGAAGTAGCTCAGCAGCTCGGGCTTACCGGGAGAGGTAACGATGATGGCGTCGTCGACCTCCTCGGGGTCGAGTGCCTCCTCAACGACATACTGAATGACCGGCTTGTCGAGCACCGGCAGCATCTCTTTAGGCGTGCATTTAGTGCCAGGCAGAAAACGCGTGCCGAGGCCGGCGGCGGGGATGATTGCCTTCATGTTATTCAAGGATCCTTTCGCAGGCGCAGAATACGCCCTGTGCGTGCGGCACAACGGCCGCAGACCAAATTGCGATACCGGAGTATCTTACCGCCGGAGACATACGTCGCCGTAAGGCAAACGCAATTCTTCAGCAGGTCAACGCAAATTATTGGTCGAATGGTGCAATTTTTGGCCCCAGCGGTAACGGGATTGGCACGGCGAAGACAGCGGCGTTCTGCGTGTCGAGCAATGGGAATGAGGGGCTAAAAACAAAAAAGACGGGACTCGCATAGCGAGCCCCGTCTGCAAAGAAATCTGGCAAGAAAGCCTGATTACTTGAGGGTGACAGCAGCGCCAGCAGCCTCGAGCTTCTCCTTGGCAGCCTCGGCGTCCTCCTTCTTGGCACCCTCGAGAACAGCCTTGGGAGCGCCCTCGACGACCTCCTTGGCCTCCTTCAGGCCAAGGCTGGTGAGCTCACGGACGGCCTTGATGACCTGGATCTTGTTGTCGCCGAAGCCCTCGAGCACGACGTCAAACTCGGTCTTCTCCTCGGCCTCAGCAGCGCCAGCAGCAGGAGCGGCGACAACGGCGGCAGGAGCAGCGGCGGAAACGCCGAAGGTGTCCTCGATAGCCTTGACGAGCTCGGAAGCCTCGAGAAGGGTCATTTCCTTAAGAGCATCGATGATCTCATCGGTGGTAAGCTTAGCCATTTCTAAGTCCTTTCGGTTTCCGTGTCTGTGCACGGAGATCAGTTAAAACACGGCGCGAATGCGCCAGGGGTGCGGCGTTGCCGCCGCGGGTGAAAACAGCGACTAGGCTGCCTTCTGCTCGGAGACCTGCTGGATCGAACGAGCGAGACCAGAGGAAACGCCGTTGACGCAGACAGCGATGTCGCGAGCGAAACCGGAGATGAGACCGGCGATCTGGCCGAGAAGCTGATCCTTGGTGGGCAGCTCGGCGATAGCCTTAACATCATCAGCGGAAACGGCCTTGCCGTCGGAGATACCACCCTTGATCTCAAGGACACCCTTGGAATTGGCGGAGAAGTCCTTAAGGGCCTTAGCGGCCTCGACCGGCTCGGTCTCGTAGAACACATAAGCGACGGGGCCGGCGAGGATCTCGTCGATCTCGGGCTGCTCCTGGTTCTTGAGGGCGATCTTGACCAGGTTGTTCTTGTAGACCTTCATCTCGGCGCCGCACTCGCGAAGCTGATGACGCAGCTCCTGAGCCTGCTTAACCGTCAGACCGTTGTAGTTGACGACGAACAGACCGGCGTTCTCGGCGATACGGGACTCGATCTCTGCAACCTTGTCGATTTTGTACTGCTGGGGCATGAATTACACCTCCTCGAATTCTTTCCGGGCACGGTCCGCCACAAGGACGTGACGGGGGCATGTCCAAAAAGAAAGCCCCCGCGCTGCATGAGCGACGGGGGCGAGAAGACATATCTACTCGACCACCTCGGCTGGCGGGATATCCCATTAAGCTCGCGGGCGATGCCCGTTTGCGCCGGCTGTCTCTGGCAGCGGATTCGTGCGTGAATCGAAAGTATTATGGCGGGGACCCCGGCGTCGGTCAACGGACACGAGGATTCGTACACAAACCCTGCATACGCTCCGGTCCGAGGGGCCGGGTAGAGATTTTCGCTCGGTCAAGTCCTGGGCTCGCACGAAGAGCACATTAAGTGCTCTTCGGCTCGTGCGGAATCTACGAAAATCTCAACCCGGCCCCTCGGACCGGAGCTGCGGTAACTTTGCTGCGAATCCTCGCGTCCGTTGAGTGACGCGCCCCACGCATAACCCTTATGTCGGTAGGCTGATGCGTTGCGTCCCTGATGGCTACAGGGTTGAAACGAAGTTGGACAGGCGATTTAGGCCTTCGTCCAGGTTTTCGTCGGAGACGCAGTAGCTGAGGCGGATGTGGCCTTCGGTGCCGAAGCAGTCTCCGGGGACTAGGGCTACGTTTGCTTCTTTGATGGCTTTGATGCAGAAGTCTTCGCTCGTTAGGCCAAATTGTTTGATGCTGGGGAAGGTGTAGAAGGCGCCGGCTGGTTCCACTACGTCGAGGCCCATGGTGTCTAAGGCTGCGAGCACGCGTTCACGGCGAGCTCGGTAGACTTTGAGCATGGGGGTTGGGTCGACGGTCAGAGCTCGCGCTGCGGCGTCCATCTCGAAGGAGACGGCACTCGATACTAAGTATTGGTGGGCCTTTGCGATCTCGGCAATGACGGGCCCTGCCGCTGCGAGCCAGCCCAAGCGCCAGCCGGTCATAGCCCAGGGTTTGGAGAAGCTCTCGATGACCACCGTCTGCTCGCGTAGCTCCGGGTGGCGCTGGGCAAAGCGCTCGCAGCCATCCACGTAGACCAGACGGTTGTACACGTCGTCGCAGACCACATAGATGCCCGCCTGGTCTGCCACGCGCGCCACAGCGTCGAGCGATGCCGCGTTGAGGATGCAGCCCGTAGGATTGTTGGGCGAGCAGATGACGATAGCCTTGGTCGCCGGTGTCACGCAAGCACGAAGTGTATCTTCGTCAATCTGGAATTGCGCAGGCTCCGTATCCAAAAAGACCGCTTTGGCGTGATTGGCCACGACGATGCTCTCGTACAGGCCAAAGGCCGGCGTGGGGATGATAACCTCGTCGCCGGGGTTGAGCAAAGCCATGAATGCTGCCGACAGGGCCTCGGTCGCGCCGTCGGTCAGGATGATCTCGTCGGCCGAAAACGTAAGGCCCGCGTCCCCCATGTAGGCAGACAGCGCCTCGCGCAGGGCGGGGCGACCGTTGTTGGGCGGATAGTGCGTGTCGCCGCGGCCCAGCGCGGCGGTCACCTCGGCGCTAATCACATCGGGCGTGGGAAAATCGGGCTCGCCGAGCGCGAGCGCAATGCATCCTGGGTGCTGGGCAGCGAGCGCGTTAATCCGACGGATGCCGGAGGGCTTAAGCGTGGCAAGCGAGGTATTCATGGGCAGACGCATGGCGTTCCTTTCGTAAGGGTTGCACTAGGATAGCGCGGCGAGGCGCCGCCAGACGGTGTAACCTAAACGGAAACCAACCGGAAAGGAGGCGGCATGGAGACGACCGTGCGCGGCGATAAGCCAAAAACGTTGCAGACCATTGCGTATATCAGTATTTCCGATAGCGCCGATCTTGAGTTTTTGCTCTGGGACCTGCAGGACGCTATCGCCGCCTATGCACAGCTTTCCGGCACCGTGCTCCCCCGCCCGGTCGACTTGAAGGCGAATAGCGCCGATACCGCCGATGGCATGGTGCTCGCTGTTGATGATGCCTTTGATGATGAGGCGATGAGCGTCGTAGAGCAGGTGCTTGATTGCCTTGGGGGTGCGGAAACGCGCGTCTATGTTGTTGTTCAAGCCGGCTGTGGGAGTCCCGAGCGGGCGCACACGGTCGTTGGCCATCTGCGCGAAGCGTGCGAGCGTCGGGGGCTATCGTGGTGCGGTGGCATTGTCGTCTGCACCGGCAGCGGCTTCGCGGCGCTTCGTCGCTCACCGCGCATGGGACTCTTGCGGCGACCGTTTTCGGAAGCGATGGACAAGCTCGTAGGCGCCGTTCGTATGGGCTGTTCGGTTAAGCATGCGCAGCGACTTGGTGGTGGTAATGCCGAGGACGTCGACGCCGACGGCATGGTTTGCGCCGAGCCAGCCGTGCCCGTGCCGATCTGGCGAGGCGTTCTGAAACACCTCGGCGCCCGCACTCAATCAATAATCTAAATTAATAGGCTGCCCAGTCAACGGCTTCACTCCAACGCTCGACAAGCCGCTCCAAACGCCACGCTGCGTTGGCAGGACTCGTCGACGGCAGCACGATGGCGGGTAGCCCCGCCCGCTCTTGTAGATAGCGTTTGTAGAGCCGGCCAGCTGTACCACCGTTGCATATCACCTGCTCAATAGGAGCTGCACCGGTAATGCGCTCGATATGCGCCGGCACAACGTTTTTGATGCTGGCGTCACTCGAGCCCTTAATGTCGCAGCTCTCAATCACATCCCACAGGGCCACGCCGCCGTTCAGCAGCATGGATCGCTTGGCGGCAATCGAGGCGTCGAGCGTCGCAGGCTCACTGCCTGCCAAAGGGTCGCCCTCGTTGGGCGGCACGGGCACACCGAGGCACGCAGCCATCACACGCCAAAAGCGGTTCTGGGGGTTACCGTAATAAAAATCATTGGCACGCGAGAGCACCGAGGGAAACGACCCCAGCACCAAAATGCGCGAGCGCTCGTCAAACACAGGCTCAAACCCATGCTCAATATGTTGATAGCCCTCGTCGGATGCAGCCATGGCCTAGGCCCTCAACAGATAGCGCACCTCGAAGGGCGCAAGCTCAAGGGTACCCGGCAGCTCGACCGTGGGCGCGCCGTCGGCAAGCAGGTCGACGAAGGACCCGTTGAGCTCGCCAGCGCCAAAGGCGAAGGTCTCGTTCACGGCATTGACCGCCACGAGCACCGTCGCGTCGTCGCAGGTGCGCTCGAACAGTAGCTGCTTGTTCTGGATCACCACGTTACGGTACGCGCCGTAGTTGAGAGCACGGGCCGCCGCGTCATCGGCCGAGCGCAGGCGTGCAAGCTGCTTGATGAAGGCCGTCAGCTCGTTGGGTGCGGGCTCGTCGAGCGCAGGACGCAGCGTCCAATCGCCATCAGGGCCGCCCTTTTCGCCGGCAATCCCCCACTCGCTGCCATAGTAGACGCACGGGATGCCCGGCATGCCAAAGAGCATGCCATAAGCGGGGCGCAGACAGGACTTGTCGGTAAGGATGCTCGCCAGGCGCGGCACATCGTGGTTGTCGACAAACGACAGCAGATGCTTGCCGCGATAAATGCACCACGGGTCACCGCCAAACTGGCGATGCAGTGAGTGGGCAATCTCGAACATGTTGACCGAGTTAAAGCTGGAATACAGGCCCTTGTAGCACTCGTAGTTGGTGCAGGAGTCAAGCATCTCGTCGTTGACGATCTGGTTGTAGTCGCCGTGGAGTGTCTCACCAATCAGCACAAAGTCGGGCTGGAGCCCACGGGTAAAAGTATGCAGGCGGCGCATAAAATCGCGATCGAGCATATAGGCGACGTCCAGCCGCAGGCCGTCGATGCCAAAGACCTCGGCCCAACGGCGCACGGACTCGAGCAGGTAATCGACCACGGCGGGATTTTGCAGGTTGAGCTTCACAAGCTCAAAATGGCCCTCCCAGCCCTCGTACCAAAAGCCGTCGCCATAGCAGGAATCGCCGTCAAAGCTAATGTGGAACCAGTCCTTGTAGGGCGAGTCCCACTTGCGCTCCTGCACATCGCGGAAGGCCCAAAAGCCGCGGCCCACATGGTTGAAGACGGCGTCGAGCACCACGCGGATGCCGTGGGCATGCAGCGTCTCGCACACGGCGGCAAAGTCGGCGTCCCCACCCAGGCGACGATCTATATGGCGCAGACTGCGTGTGTCGTAACCGTGGCTATCAGACTCGAGCGGCGGGTTGATGAGCACAGCGCCAATACCGAGTTCCTGCAGGTAACCGGCCCATTGGGCAATCTTCATGATGGGGGCATCGGGGCTAGCTGTGGCATCGGCGGCCTGGGTGAGCGCATCCTCGGTAACGGGGGCGGCGTTTTCGCGCGGAGCTCCGCAAAAGCCCAGCGGATAGATCTGATAGAACGTCGTCTCGTATGCCCACATAGCAACCTCCCGGTAAGCTCAACACAACGACATCCATTGTATGCCCAGCAGGGTAGCTAATTTGGGACGGGGCTATTTTAGCTACCCCTGCATCGGATGCGGGGTAGCTAAAATGGCCCCGTCCCAAATTAGCTACCCCAGCCCCTTTCTAAGTTGCGGTGAAATAGTTCCCGCTTGGGCCTTCAGAGGCCTTAAACAGGAACTATTCCACCGCAACTGATGAGGGGATGTGGTTAGGCAACGACCTTGGCGCGATGGATGGCCGGGAACAGCACCGTAATGGCGAGGATGACGCCCACGACGGCAATCGCCCCGCCCGCGAAGCCGATCCAGGCGATACCGGGACCCGAAACCACGGCGCCGCCGATCGCTGTGCCCGTGCCGATACCCAGATTGAACAGGCCCGAGAAAATCGACATGGCGACGGCCGACGAGTCCGCCGGCGTGTACTTGATGAGCTCGGCCTGAAAAGCCACGTTAAAGGCCGTACCACAGCAGCCCCACAACGCGCAGACGGCAAGCACCGCCACGAGCGCCGAAGCCGCGGGGGCCATGAGCAGCAGGGCCACTGCCACGCCGGAAAGCGTGATAGCCAAGAAGGGGAAGCGATGCCCGTCGAACAGACGGCCAAACAGCCAGCTGCCCACCAGGCCGGAGCAGCCAAACGCCGTCAGCGTCATGGTGATAGCGCTCGCGTCGACATGCGCGACCTGAGCCAGGAAGGGCTCGATATAGCTGTAACCCGCGTAGTAGCCGGTCGCAATAAAGACCGTGACCGCGTAGAGCGCGATCAGGAACGGGTTCTTGAGCAGCTCGGGCAGCTGTTTGACGGTAAAGCGCTCACCCGCCGGCATGGCCGGGAACACTGCCGCCTGGTACACCACCGCAGCGGCAGAGAAGGCCCCGACCGCGGCAAACGTCATGCGCCAGCCCACGGCCAGCCCGATGGCGCGGCCGATCGGCAAGCCAAAGATCTGCGCGATGGACGAGCCCGTGGCGATCATGCTGATGGCGAGCGCTCCGTGGCGGGTGTCGACCAGACGCGAGGCCATGATCGAGGCGACCGACCAGAACACGGCGTGTGCGCAGGCAACCACCAGGCGCGCGCAGACTAAGATGGGATAGGTCGGCGCCAAGGCGGACAGGAACTGGCCGAGCGAGAACACGGCAAGCACGCCCAGCAGCATCCGCTTGAACTCAAAGCGCGAGGCAAACACCATAAGCGGCAGCGACAGCAGCATGACGCCCCAGGCATAGACCGAGATCATGATGCCAGCTTGGGCCTCGGTGAGCGAAAACGATGCGGCGATGTCGGTCAGCAGGCCGATGGGCATGAACTCCGACGTGTTGAATACGAACGCGCAACAGGCGAGCCCGATAAGCGGGAGCCACTGCTTGAGTGAGATGCCATCTTGCTTTGTTTGAGCCATATAGGAAAACCTCTCCGATTGTCGTGGGCGGTGGGCGATTATAGCAATGAGAAGTCTGTAAAATGAGCAACAAAAGAATTCTTGGAAAACGATCGTTAACGGACGGCGCGCCAATTCTGCTTAGAAAGCAAGGTACGCAGGAACTCAATGTTGAAAACGCGGCTTCATCTTCGGGCTATCGCGCCTGCTCGGACACGCACAAGGACACCCCCAAGAGCACGTCAATTTCGAGCCAACTCGCAACCGCACAATGAACTAGCAAAAGCAGCATATAAGCAAACGCCCCATAATAAAGTCCCTCGTGTACAAGCGCCGTCACTGAAAGTACCGGCGGCAGCGCCACGCTCGAAACTACCCATCCAACAAGAACCTGGATAGCGCAACTTGCAACCAGGTTCCATGCCACCAGCAGCATTGCGGGACGCGCGATTTCTCTCCAGGAGGAACGAAGCACCGTGAACGAACGCATGATGTAGCGTGGTGCAAACCGAATGCCCCGTAGCCCCCTCTGCCCCACGTCTGCATCTTCAATCAACACGAATACGAACGACGCGGAAAGAAGCGTCACGATTACCGTCACCACAAGCGAGCACAACACCCCGAGCTGGCTGCTCGTAAGCGAAGCAAAGACTACAATTGCCGATAAAATCAAGTGAACCAAATAAAGTTGCAGCGCCCCAGAAATCTGGAGGGGAACCGTCGAGGCCAAGAGATAAACCGGAAGGGTTCGAGCCGGTTGCACCGTCTCTTTGGATCGGTCGACAGCAAATAATGAAAAAGCCGCATTCGATAGAAGCAGGTTTAAAAAGGCTGCGACCACAGTGCAAATAAGCGTAATGGACGGATTGATATAGGCGAGCTCAGTTGCAACGTTTGATACACCAATTTGAAGCGCGCTCATAACAAACAAGGGGATATATAACGCCATCGTGCAGCCACTCCGGCATCCCTTCGCTCGATCGCCCGATTCCAGAAAGACATTGAAGTTCTCTCGCAAGTTCACTCTATACCCGTTTTCTTACTAGGCAGGGCGAACGGGCGCCAATATAAACGCCAGTCCGCCCATCCATAATTTCTAGTTTTAACGTCCAGACTAGTCTGTCCAGCCGTCGATGTAGTCGCGGTTAAGCTCAAAGTACTGCGCGGCGATATCTTTCGCCAAGGAGTACGAATTAACGAGCGGGTGCATCGCGAGGCTCTCGACAATGTCGTGCTTCGATCGGTTAACGATGCCACGCGCCACGGTGCGCTCGTAGTACTTGACGCGACGAATCAATTCGAGGTTTCCCGCGGGCACAGAATCGGCTTCGACGCGATGCGGCACGCAGCCATCGGTGGAGATATCGCACGTTGACTCAATGACATCTGTATCGAGAAGGCCGGGGATGGCGCCATTGTTGGGTGTGCACAGGATCATCTGCTGCGTCTTGCCAGAGCGAGCAATATCCATGAAACGGAGCGCGACACCTGCGTATCCGCCAGCATCTTTGCCGTACACGTCAAACGTCCACGGCTTGTCGCGACGAATACCTGTCTCGGCCGCCATGTAGTTGTTTTCGCGCATTCCGTACCACTTCTCAAAGCAAGCGAGGCCTTTTTCGAAGTCGTTCTCAATATCGATAGATGCAAGCTCGCTCGTCATTTCTCGATTAATTTCTTCGATTAGTTCGCCGCGCGTCTGGGGCGAAGAGAGAACGTTGGCAACGGCGCGCTCGCGATAGTAGAAATAGTATAGGTACTCATTTGGCACGCATCCGCGATTTAGGACGAGGTCCTTCTCGAAGAACCTAAGATCTGTATGAGCATATGCCCCGTCGTCGTGGATCAAGTCGGGCATGATGTCCTCGCCGTCAACCGTCACATTGCGGAAGAACGAGAGGTGGTTGAGTCCATAGCACTCGCCCTGAACCGATGCGGGATCAACGCCTTTATACTCGGCAAACTGATGCAACATGCCCGAGGGGGCATCGCAAATGCCATAAGTAAAATCATAGCCCATATCGCGTAGGGCCTGAGATACGACGCCAGCGGGATTAGTAAAGTTAAACACCTTGACGTCCGGCTTTGCATACTTCTTGATTAACTCGCAATACGAAGCAAGCGCAGGGACGGAGCGCATGGCAAAAGACACGCCGGCTGCGCCAGTCGTCTCTTGGCCAAGAACCCCACGTGAAAGAGCAATGCGCTCGTCGCGAACGCGCATATGGTCCCCTCCGACGCGAATCGTCGTGATCACGTAATCGGCGTCCTTAACGGCCTCGACTGCATCGCCCGTCAGCGAAAAATTAAGCGCGGGGCAAAGCATGCCCGAGACATGGGCGGCGAGGCCACCGTAGATGCGTAGCTTCTCAGGATCATTGTCCATAAACACAAGTTCGTCGATTCCAAGCGATGACGCCTGCTGGGCTATGCTCTTTGCCAAAAACATGGAGCGGACGCCACCGCCCCCTATGACCGTAAGCTTCATATCGAAACCCCCAATTAGCACATTCAATATTGCATGGTTCGCCTGTGTATGGATATTGTATCCAGCATGGAGGGCCGCTTCCCGCCCCGGCTGCAAGGCGGGAAAGGAATTCCCCAAGGAGTTATTATTTACGCAACGGAAGCGGCCGCACACGACCGGCGGGAAGGGAGCACCGATGGTTGATAAAAAGCAGATTTCTAAGCTCTACTCAGCCGCAAAGCTATCCGAAACCGAGCAAAGCGTACTCGAATACCTACTCAACAATATCGACACCCTCGATGATATTGGCATAAAACCCGTCGCCATGGCATGCTTTACCAGCATGACGACAGTCATCAGGCTTTCGAAAAAGCTCGGCTACCGTGGCTACCGCGAAATGATGTACGATCTCAAGCACCTTCAGCATGTCTCCCGCGAAATGAATCAATCACTCAAAGACAGCGGCGTCCACTTCGTATGCCACACCGGAGATGTAGACGTATTCATCGCCGCCCTGCATCGCAACAGAATGATCGGAGTAAACGGAGAGGGCTTCTCACGCATCGTTGCGCAGTACATGGCGACCAAGCTCGTTGGACTTGGCTTTTTGGCCGTCATACAGGACTTCCTAGAAACCGATCAGTTTGTCGAATCCAACCGAAATACGCTCAGCTGCATGATGCTCATATCCAAATCGGGCCAGACAGAAGCCATCCTAGAAACCGCAAGGGCATGCCACGACGCGGGCATTACGACTCTCGCGTTTACCGGCAGTGAAGACAGCGAGCTCGCCAAGACGGCAGACGCGATCTTTACGATACATGACGATCACCCAATGGATCTTAAGAACGTTAAGCCTAACTGCTTTACTGGAAGTTGTATTCTCGCATTCGAAGAACTATTGAGCATCTGCCTTGACAATCTAAAACAAGAAGGCTTGGCCCCCTAAAACATGCGATAGGAAGCCAAGCCCTGGAATTGCGCTATGCAATTGCAAACCACTTGCGCGTTTTACTCGTCACCGAGAACTTCGTGTACCTCAGAAGCGACTTCGCCGACACGAGGACCGTAAATGACCTGGATCGCCTTGTCGCTCAGGCGGATAACGCCCATAGCTTCAAGTTTCTTGGTGAACACCTCGTCATCTGCAACCTTAGAACCATCCTTGACAATCACACGAAGACGTGAGATGCAGTTGTCAAGATCATCAATGTTGTCGGCTCCACCAAGCGCTTCGACAATGCCAACAGCAAGCGCGCTGTCCTTGGTCGCACGGCCCTGGACTGCCTTCTCGGAAGTGCTACCAGACTCGCCCTTTGCCTCAGCGGCCTTTGCCTCGAACTCGGCTCTGCTGTTGATCAGCTCAATATCGTCACCATCATCTCGACCGGGCGTCTTGATATCGAACTTAGTAATAAAGAACCGGAAGAGGAAGAAAGCTGCCAGGAAAAAGGCGGGGAGCAGAATAAGGTACGGAAGCAGATTAAGCTTCTCGGGGCGGAATAAGAATGGGATCAGGTCCTTGATATTTCCCTGGTACACCGAAACGCCCATTGCCTCCGAGAGAACTTCACCCAGTCCGGAAAGCGGAGCGTAAACGCCAAAGTAGAGCCAGGGGGCGGCAAACAGGAACGTAAAGAGAATGGGCTCCGTAACGCCAAAGAAAACAGTCGAAATCACTGTGGGGATTAAAAGGCCAGCAACCTTCTTGCGGTTCTGGGGCTTGGCACAAGACCACATAGCAAGGGCGATGCCTGGGAACAACGCGTAATCGTTAATGCCATAGCCAGCCATGAAGGCCCTAACCAAGAGCTTGTCGCTGCTGGGAGAAGCGAGCTGTGCAAGCTGAATGGCGCTATTGCCCACCACGCGCGTTCCATCGACGACCATGGAGCCGCCAAGCTCAGTCCAATACATGGGCGTCTCGAGCAGCGGATGCAAGCCAAACGGCACAAGGCTCTCGAGCACCCAGCGATAGACAAACGTACCGACCAGACCGGAGCCTTTCACGAACGTCGCAATACCCGAAAAGCATCCACCGATGACGGGCCAGACGAAGTACATGATGCCGCCCAGGATGCCACCGGCGACCAGCGATACAATGGGGACCGTTCGACTGCCCGCAAAAAACGCCAACGCCGTTGGAAGCTTGGTCTTGTAAAAACGGCCGGTGATCCAGGCGACCAGGCAGCCCACGATAATGCCGCCAAAGACACCAGAGCTGTAGCCAAAAAAGCCGAGCGAGGTAGTGTAGAGTGCGGACTGCTCACTCGCCTGAATGGACGTAAGGCCGACCTTCTGAAGAGCTTCCACCGTTGTATTGTCGGCAGCCAAGCCAGCTGCTCCAAGCAGAATCTCAACCGTCTTGAGCATGGTGAGATAGCAGACAAGGGCAGAAAAGGCAGCCCAGCCCTTCTCTTTGCGAGACAAGGAGAAGGCGCAGCCGACGGCAAACAAAACACCGAGGTTTCCAATGATTACCTCGCCGAGACCCTTAAATACCGAGAAGAACGTAAAGAGCGGCGAAGCGGCATACCAGTCCCAATTAACGCCAAGGGACACAAGGGTCAGTTCGGTCGTAAAAACGCTACCGATACCCAAAAAGAGACCGGAAATGGCAATGAGCGTAATCGGAACGAGCATTGCCTTTCCGAACGATTGGAATTTTTCTTTCATCAATTCCCTCCTCAATGAGCCTCTACAAACGACTATTGCACCCCACGTCCCCACACAGGCGAAACGGAAGACATGTTCGGCAATAGACACAAAGTGATTGTAGAAAGGGGCACACAAAATGCGCATCGGCATCGCGTAATGCGGTTAAATCGACCGACGATTGCAAGTATTTACGAATCCGTAAACGGCAGCAAATAGGCAGCGAACGGCAACCTGCAGCGTAGGACAGTCCCCGCAGGCCGACAATTACCGGTATTTTGGCTCATATTTATTGAATTGTTGCTCGCCCAAAAGCGCGGAGCATCAACGCGCCCCTAAGCCAACCCCAGCAATATGCCCGCCGAATGCACGACAAACGCCACGATCCAGGCGACCGTCACCTGAAACGCGAATACGGCCACGGCATAGCGCGCGCCCAACTCGCTCTTGACGGCGCCGATGGACGCCACGCAAGGCGGGTACAGCAGCGTAAAGACCAAGAACACGTAGGCGGTAAACGGCGAAAACATGGCTGACAGTGCCGCGGGAGAGGTTGCGCCCAAAAGCACCGTGAGCGTCGAGATGACGCTCTCCTTGGCAATAAGTCCCGTGACGAGTGCCGTCGAGGCGCGCCAGTCGCCAAAACCGAGCGGGGCCAACACCGGCGCGATGATGCTACCCAGACCGGCAAGCAGGCTTTGCGACTGGTCGGCGACCACGTTAAAGCGGATATCGAACGTCTGCAGGAACCAGATGACCACCGTAGCGGCAAAGATAATGGTAAAGGCCTTGGTAATAAAGTCCTTGGCCTTATCCCATGCCAGCGTCACCGTCGTCTTGACGCTCGGCAGGCGGTAATTGGGGAGCTCCATGATAAACGGCACCGGGTCGCCCTTAAATGCCGTACGGTTGAGCACCAGAGCCGCAATGCAACCAACCGCAATACCAATCAGATAGAGCGAGACCATGGCGGGAACCGTCGCCTGTGGGAAAAACGCCCCGCACAGCAAGCCGTAAACCGGCAGCTTGGCCGAGCAGCTCATGAACGGTGTGAGCATGACCGTCATCTTGCGGTCGTGCTCGGATGGGAGCGTACGGGTCGACATGATAGCCGGCACGGTGCAGCCAAAACCGACGAGCATGGGCACAAAGCTGCGGCCCGACAGGCCAAAGCGACGCAGCACCTTATCCATGACAAAGGCCACGCGTGCCATGTATCCGGAGTCTTCCAGAATGGAGAGGAACAAGAAGAGCACGACGATAATCGGCAGGAAGGTCAGCACGCTACCCACGCCCGTAAGCACGCCGTCGACAGCCAGCGAGCGCACCACGTCGTTGGTTCCGAACGCCTTGAGGCCCGCATCGGCCGAGGCGATGATGGCAGCGATACCGTCCTCCATGAGTCCCTGCAACGCCGCGCCGATCACGCCAAACGTCAGCCAAAAGACGAGGCCCATGATCACCAGAAACGCCGGAATGGCTGTGTAACGACCTGTCAGGATGCGGTCAATCTTGACGGAGCGCACGTGCTCGCGGCTTTCGTGCGGCTTGACGACGCAACGCCCGCACACGTCGCCGATAAAGCTAAAACGCATATCGGCCAACGCAGATAGGCGGTCGGTGCCGGCCTCGCCCTCCATCTGGGTAATGATGTGCTCGATAGCGTCGAGCTCATTGCGATCCAGGTGAAGCGCCTCGGTTACCAGCTCATCGCCCTCGACCAGCTTAGTCGCCGCAAAGCGCACCGGGATGTGCGCCGTCACGGCATGGTCCTCGATCAGGTTAGCAATACCGTGGATGCAGCGATGCAGCGCACCGCCGTCCGGACCGTCGGGCGCGCAAAAGTCCAGGCGACCAGGACGCTCGCGGAACCGTGCCACGTGCAGGGCGTGGTCCACCAGCTCGCCGATGCCCTCGTTGCGGGCAGCGCTAATGGGGACAACAGGCACGCCCATCAGGCTCTCGAGCAAGTTGACGTCTACGGCGCCGCCGTTGGCGGTCACCTCGTCCATCATGTTGAGCGCGATGACCATGGGACGGTCAAGCTCCATGAGCTGCAGTGTCAGGTACAGGTTACGCTCAATGTTGGTGGCGTCAATGATGTCGATGATGGCGTCCGGGCGCTCGTCGAGGATGAACTGACGGCTCACGACCTCTTCGCCTGTGTACGGCGACAGGGAGTAAATGCCAGGCAGGTCGGTAACGCTCGCCTCGGGATGGTTACGGATGGTGCCATCTTTGCGGTCGACAGTCACGCCGGGAAAGTTACCGACGTGCTGGTTGGAGCCCGTCAGCTGGTTGAATAACGTGGTCTTGCCGCAGTTTTGGTTGCCAGCGAGGGCAAAGTGCAGCGGCGCGCCCTCGGGCACGGCCGTCTTTGCCGCACGGGGCGAATACGTCCCCTCGCCCAGGGCCGGATGCTCCGTCGTGCCGATTGCGGCGTTAGCGCGCGGACCCGTATCGGTGTCGTGAATACCCACGAGCTCGATGCGAGCGGCATCGTCCTTGCGCAGCGTCAACTCGTAGCCACGCAGGCGAATCTCGAGCGGGTCGCCCATGGGGGCGTACTTCATCATGGTGACTTCGGTGCCCGGCGTCAGGCCCATGTCCAAAATATGCTGACGGAGCGCCTGGTCGTCGGATGTCACCGATGCGACAACGGCGTCCTTTCCAATCTCGAGTGTATCGAGCTTCACGCGCTCATCCTTTCGTTAGACGCGGTTAACCGTTTACCGGGGTTAACCAACTCGTAACGACAAATGATAGCGCTCTGAACTATTTTATAAAGTCAAATACCGATGTTTACCTGCGCAAACTTTATGCGGTGCGCCCCGAAGGCTCTTTACGCATACCGCTCAGCGAGATCGAAACGGAACCCGACCGCGCGGTAGCAGTGAGTCGATCACCCTCGACCGACCCCGTGCATGTAAAGGGCGCCTTGCCCATCAAGACGTGGGAGATAGTACCCAAGAGCTCAAAGAAATCGCCCTCAGCACGGGCACTCGAGAGAGCAATATTGAGACCCCTGACGTTTAGTACTGCCCTGAGCGCGCCGTTCACCCCATGTGAAAACGTCACCTCGCCGCGTCTACTCCCCACCGGCGTCTGGGCCGAAACCACATACGTACCCTCAAGCATGGTTCCTCCTCTGAGTAGGCTTTTTGAAATGGCCATCTAGTCTACTTTGCTGCGAGACGGCTTGCCCAGAAACTGCAAGCACATAACAACGTTCAACCAACAGATTGCTGCAAGGAGGACAAGCGTGCAAGGAGGGGCAGATTGCATTTGGCACCACTTGCGCCAACGGACGGGATGCGGAGCGACTGTGCAGGTGGATTCCGGATCGCCGCTTCCTCCGTCCCCCAGCGAATCAAAACAAGTTGCGGTGGAATAGTTCCTGTTTGATGCTTTAACCAGCAAAAACAGGAACTATTTCGCCGCAACAGCAAAAGCCCGCGCTGGCAACAAATGTCACCTGCGCGGGCTTGGTGGGCGCTCACAAAGGCACGTTACAGAGGCCCACGTCAGTTATGGATTACCGAACGGCACCGGCACGCGACGCCTCCGTCGGCTTACCAAGCGATGAAGCTTGCCGCAGTCTTAGACTATCGGCGCAATGCCGGCAAAGTGCAGATACAGCGAGATGACCGCCACGACAATGACCACCGCTGCGATCAGCTTGTCGTGCAGGTGCGGAAGTACCGGCTTACCGCGACCTCGCTCGCCCAGCATATAAACGGGAATGGCCGGAGCAAAAAGGATCGTCGTGATCATGACGCCCTGGAGGCCCGTCGACCACACAAGGAACAATGTGTAAATGAAGCCGAGCGTGCCGAAGAATCGCGCCTTGCCGACGCTTGGCGCATGCGGTCCGTCCAAATGCTCCTTCTTCCAACCAATCACCATGTAATAGGCAGCCGAGCAGACATACGGAACCAGAATCGTGTTGACTGCGCAGCTATAGAAGAACTGGTAGGTGCTCGCCGCCACATACGACACGATCAAGAAGAGCTGCGTAATGCCGGAGCTCACGAGAACCGTTACCACCGGGGCGTCGTGCTTGTTCGTCTTGGCAAACGCCAGAGGGAAGGATCCCTGGCGCGCCGCCTCGAACGGCGTCTCGGACGCAATGATGACATAGCCCAGCAGCGCGCCGACCAACGAAAGGATAACGCCAAGGTTTACGATGGCAGCACCAACCGGACCGATTGCGCACTCGAGAATTCCCGCCATGGAGGGCGTTGCAAGCTGTGCCATCTCCTCGCGCGGCATAATGCCGAGCGACAGCATCGAGATGATCAGATACAGCGTGAATACAGCCGCAAATCCGAGCGCCGTCGAGCGGCCGACGTCACGCACGTACTTAGCACGGCCCGAGATAACGACAGCGCCCTCGATGCCCGTGAAGACCCAGACAAGGGCAATCATGGTCGAGACAACCTGCTCGCCAAAGCCAGGACCAGCCGGCTCTCCCCAGAAGTTGTCCATAAAGATATCGACGTTGAACTTACCCAGGAGCACGATACTCAGCACAAAGAGCCCCAACGGCACCAGCTTCGCCAACGTGACGATTGTGTTAATGCCCGCAGCCTCCTTAACGCCACGAAGCACAAGGGCGGTAAGGAACCACAAAAACACGCTGGCGCAGACGATAGAAAGCAGGTTGTTACCCGCGCCAAACGCGGGGAAGAAATAGCCCAGCGCGCTAAACAGCAAGAGCGCAAAGCTCACGTTGGAAAGACATGCGCTGATCCAGTAGCCCCAAGCGGAGTTGAATCCAATGTAATCGCCAAAACCGGCCGCAGCGTATGCATAGATGCCGCCGGTCAGGTCGGGACGGGCCTGAGACAAACCGTTGAACACCATCATCAGCGCAAAGACGCCAATAAAGCAAATTCCCCACGAGACGATAACCGCACCGGTATTTGCCCCGCCTGCTGCCATATCGCCGGCAAGCGAAAAAATGCCGCCACAAATACTGGCGGTAATAACCATCATGGTCAGACGAAAGAGATCGAGGCCATTAGGGTCGATAATCTCTTCATTTTGAGCTTTAGAGGCCATTGTATGTGCACCCCCTTCATCATGTGATCGAACGAAAGATGGCCCGGACGTCCCGAATCGGGTGCCGGGCCATCGGTCAAGCGATCATCAGACTGTTACAGCTATCGCGTTAGAAGCGCAGCGACAGGCAAGAAAGGCCGCCGTCGACCTTGCGATACTCGGAGGTGTCAACGACGAGTGTCTTGTAGCCCAGATCCTGCACGGCCTTGAGCACAGTCGGATAGCCCTCGGCAACGATGACCGTACCGTTGACCCAGATGCAGTTTGCGCCGTACGCCTCGTCCTCGGGCACGACGATCTTGTTGTACTGGGCAAAGTCGGGCTTATCGATGAACTCACCAGAGACGAGCATGTTGTTGTCCTCGATGTAGTTGACGCCCGTCTTGAGGTGCAGGACCTCCTCCAGCGGAACCTCAGAACCCTCGAGGCCCCAGCCCTCGAGAATCTCGCAGAACTGGCGAATGCCCTCTTCGTTGGTACGAGCGGAGCGACCGACGTAGAAATGGTCACCGACCATCATGACGTCGCCGCCGTCAAGCGTGCCCGGAGAAACGATGTGCTTGACATGCTCGTCGTCAAAGAAGCGACGGACGGCCGGCTCAATCTCGTCCTTCTCGCCGTTGCGGCTATCGGCGCCGGGGTTGGTAATGATGGCGCCGCAGCGAGTGATAACGGCCGGATCTTCGACGAAGCAGCTGTCGGGATACTGCTCGAGTGCCGGCAGCACCGACACGTCAACGCCGCACTGCTCGAGTGCGTGCTCGTAATCGTAATGCTCCTCGATAGCGCGCTCGTAGATGGGCTGGCCAAGCTCGGGAGCGCTCGTGATGCCATTGCTCAGGGACTTGCCGGGACGACGGATGATGACGTGGCTGAACTTGGTCATGATGATCCTCCTTGGATCTCATAGTACTGAGCGGACTTCCTTGCGTCCGCCTTCCTTCCGATGGCTTTATCTTAGGGTGTCTTTGCTGTTTTGTATATTGTATACAATCCCGAACGGTAGATAATCCTCGGTAAGCGTATTCCTGCTTATCGGCGCAAAGTAGCACGATTTAGCTGGTCGTTCTATAATTCGACTGAGCTATTCAAGCGAAACGTATTTAATTTTAGAAATATACCGTTAAGGAACACAAGCTCATGGAAACGCTCAGAAGGCCCCTGAAGGACCACGTATACGACTATATTTCGAGCCGTATTGACGCCGGCGAGTTGTCCGCCGGCGACCGGCTGAGCGAGCAAGCGATCTGCGATGCCATGGGCGTGTCGCGCACGCCGGTCCGCGAGGCGCTCATCCAGCTGGCAAGCGATGGCTACCTGGACAATCTCCCCCGCCGCGGATTCCGCGTCCGTGGGTTCGATCAGCAAAACGCCGTTGAAGTCTTTGAGATTATGGGGCCGCTCGACGGGCAGGCCGCATATCTCGCCTGTTCGAATCTAACTGACGACGATATTACGCAGCTGAAATTTCTCGTCGGCTCCATGGACCTCGCGATCCAAGGCGGTCTCATCCGTAAGTATGACGACATTCAGCGAGACTTTCACCTTACGTACTTCAACCGCTGTGGCAACGACCGTCTGCGCGATATGATCTCGCAGCTCGAGCGTTGCTTTATCAAGCGCGATTACGAGACTGTTGACCAGGAGACGGCGTGTAAGCTGCTCAATAAAGCCAACAACGAACATGCTCATATTCTTGAGTTGTTCGAAGCACGAGATGCGACGGGCGTGCGCGACTACGTTCGCGATGTCCATTGGAACACGGAAAACGCCCAGTTCACTGTCTGGTAGGAAAGCAACAAGAGACAACGTCGGTCTTAAACCTTGGCGCCAGCACCGCCCAAACTGATCCGTTTTCCTCCGTCCCCGAGGGGTCATTCTTTTGGCAGCCAAGACAACACCGATATTTTGACGCCGACAGCAAAAGCCCGCCAGAGCGAGCAAGGTGACGCGAAGCGAGGCGGCATTGACTTTCTGGTCATGCCGCCTCAGTTGAAAGGCAGATTGCCGCTCTGGCGGGTTTGCAGCGTCGAGCTGTTACGCGGTTTGGTAAAACCGCGTAACTAGAAGCCGTGGCGCTCCAGGAAGCGGAAGGCTAGGCGAATCCAAGGACGGACCGCCACCTGCTTGTCCTCGTTGTCGACCGCGGTGTTGGCGTTGCCGAGCGAAAGGCCGTGACCGCCCTGGTCAAAGACGTGCATCTCGCATGCAACGCCCTCCTCGGCCATGCGCTGCGCAAACGGGTAGACCTGCGCGACCGGCGCCGTCTTGTCGTCCGAAACGCCCCACACAAAGGTCGGGGGCATCTGGCGCGAAACGTGCGTGGTAGGGCAAATGTCGGCCAGGTGCTCATCGGTCGCCTCGCCGCCCGTCACCATCGACAGATAGTCGTTGAGCAAATCGCGCCCTGTCTTGCCACCCGTCTTGGGCACGCGCAGGTCGATGCGCGGGTCACGCGTCTGCATATCGCGCACATAGGCAAGGTCGAGCAACGGATAGCCCAGCACCACGGCGTCGGGACGAATATCCTCCGGACGAGCCCCGGCAAGGCCCGCGAAAGGTCCGGTCTTCCACTGCGTTGCCAACGAGGCGCAGATCATGCCGCCCGCCGAGAAACCCACGATGCACACGCGCTTGGGATCGACATGCCACTCGTCGGCGTTGGCGCGCACGGTAGCGACCATCTTGGCGAGGTCCGCCTGCGGGTGCGGAAAGCTCACGTCGCCCGTGGCGCTCGTCACATAGTTGAGCACAAAGGCCTGGTAGCCGCGGTCCAAAAACGCAAACGCCACCGGGTCCTGCTCGTGCGGAGCGATATGCGTAAACCCGCCTCCGCCGCAGATGATCACCGCGGGGCGGCGGCCATTGGGCTTGTCGGGCAGCGGCTCGGCACCCAGATACGTAAACGTCGCCGGATAATCCTCGGTCGGCTCCTCGCCCCACAGCGCATGGTTCTCAATAATCATAGGTGCTCCCTCCGTGCGATTCGTGCGCACTCGTTTTTCGCACCTTAGCGTACCCCACTTGAGCCCGCGGCGCAGAAACACCCCCGCAATAAGTTGGCCTTCAACTGATATATCACAAAATCGCTGTTCAGAGGTATCGTTGGACAGCGTAAAATAGGAGCGCTGACCGTGCTGGGAAACACGTACGAAACGTTTCCGGCAAACCACACGCGTGCAACATGCGCGCCTGATACGTTGGAGGCATCTATGGGTCTGCTCGATTCGCTCAAGTCCACGTTCACTTCGTCGGGCGAGGCGTCCGTTCCGCCCGCAGCAAGCTTCGCCACCCGCGAAGGCGTCATCTACGCTCCTGTCAACGGCGTGCTCGTCAATCTGAGTGAGGTTCCCGACGAGACCATCGCCTCGGGCATGCTCGGCCAGGGCTACGGCATCGAGCCCATTACCGGCACCATTTACGCCCCCGCTAACGGCCGTATCGGCGCCACCACCGTCACCAACCACTCCATCGGCATGATCACCGAGGACGGTCTTCGCGTGTTCATCCATGTTGGCCTGGGCACCGTGGAAATGAACGGCAAGGGTTTTGCCCGCTTTGTCGAGATGGGCGACACGGTCAAGGCCGGCCAGCCGCTCATCAGCTTCGACCGCGACGCTATCAAGGCCGCCGGTCACGAGGACATTGTGACCGTCATCATCTCTGAGCTCGACCGCCTCAAGAGCATCGACCACGTCGGCGAGTCTGGCACGCTTATCGGCGGCAATCCGCTCGTCAAGCTTGGCGATCCGCTGCTGGTTGCCAAGACCAAGTAGCCAGGCCCCGCGCCACACAGCCAAAAGGCACCTCGTCAGGCGCCCGCGACCATTTGGCCGCGGGCGCTTTTCGTTTGAAAAACCATCCCGCCAATGCCTTATCTGTATAGCCCAAATGAGCCGAGCTGCTAGAATATCGAACTGTATGGATAACTATCATTCAACCGTTATGGGAGGATACGTGAACCGCACCAAAATCGCGCAGCTCTATGCCGATGCCGAGTCGCTCGGCGGCCAGACCGTCACCGTCGCCGGCTGGGTCAAGTCCGTCCGCGACATGAAGAACTTTGGCTTTGTCACGCTCAACGACGGCAGCTGCTTCCGCGACCTGCAAGTCGTCATGAACCGCGAGGCACTCGACAACTACGACGAGATCGCCCATCAAAACGTCTCGGCCGCACTCATTTGCACCGGCACCGTCAAGCTGACCCCCGATGCACCCCAGCCTTTCGAGCTTTCTGCCACCTCCATCGAGGTCGAGGGCGTCAGCGCCCCGGATTACCCGCTGCAGAAGAAGCGCGCAACCGTCGAGTTCCTGCGCACCCAGCAGCACCTGCGCCCGCGCACTAACCTGTTCCGCGCCGTGTTCCGCATCCGCTCTGTCGCGGCTGCCGCCATCCACCGCTTCTTCCAGGAGCAAGGCTTTGTCTACGTCAACACCCCCATCATCACCACGAGCGACTGCGAGGGTGCCGGCGAGATGTTCCGCGTGACCACGCTTGACCCCAAAAACCCGCCCCTCACCGAGTCCGGCGAGGTCGACTGGAGCCAGGACTTCTTTGGCAAGCACGCGAGCCTTACCGTATCCGGTCAGCTCAATGCCGAGAACTTTGCCATGGCCTTTGGCGACGTGTACACCTTTGGCCCCACCTTCCGCGCCGAAAACTCCAACACCACGCGCCACGCCGCCGAGTTTTGGATGATCGAGCCCGAGATGGCCTTTGCCGACCTGAACGACTACATGGATAACGCCGAGGCCATGCTCAAGTACGTCCTTAAGGACGTTATGGCCACCTGCCCCGACGAGCTCAACATGCTCAACAAGTTTGTGGACAAGGGCCTGATCGAGCGCCTGGACCATGTGGCAAACTCCGACTTTGCCCGCGTTACCTACACCGAGGCCGTCGAAATCCTGGAGCAGGCCGTCGCCGCCGGTCACAAGTTTGACTACCCCGTGAGCTGGGGCATCGACCTGCAGACCGAGCACGAGCGCTTCCTGACCGAGGAGCACTTTAAGCGCCCGACCTTCGTGACCGACTACCCGGCCGAGATCAAGGCCTTCTACATGCGCATGAACGAGGACGGCAAGACCGTCGCCGCCGCCGACTGCCTGGTTCCCGGTATCGGCGAGATTATCGGCGGCTCCCAGCGCGAGGAGCGCCTGGATCTGCTCGAGGCCCGCATCAAGGACCTGGGCATGAATCCCGAGCAGTACAAGTACTACCTTGACCTGCGCCGCTACGGTTCCTGCAAGCACGCCGGCTACGGTCTGGGCTTCGAGCGCTTGGTCATGTATCTGACCGGCGTGGGCAACATTCGCGACGTCCTGCCGCACCCGCGCACCGTGGGCAACGCCGACTTCTAATCGCCACAGCGCCACCAAACGCGTTCCAGCGCATCACGCCAGCGCCTCTCGGCAAGCCGAGGGGCGCTTTTTTCAACAGCATCCGTCAAGCTTTTGGCAAGTTTTTGGTCAGTTGGGCAGGGCTGTTGAAAACTCGACCCGCCGCTTGCCGACGGCTACCGACCGCCCAGGGCGTCCTGCACCCCTGGGAAAGCCCCGCGTCCTAGGCTCCATACCGTCGCCACCCAAAACGGAAAGGACGTGGGCGCCATGACCGAAACCGCTGTTGAAACTTACGAGACCACGACGAGGGGCGCCGCCTCGATGGCAGCCTATCGCGCCGTTCGCATCCTGCAACTATTAAGCGAAAACACCGGTGAGGACAAGGCCATGCTTTCCGATGAGTTGATCCGGCGCCTCGCCCATCCCGACGACCCCGCCCGCATGCCCATCTCGGCGGCGCGGCGCAGCATCTACACCGCCATCTCCGCACTTCGCCATGCCGGATACGAAATTGAGTACAAGCGCGGCGTGGGGTATCGGCTCTTGACCCGTCCGCTCACCGACGAAGAGATCATCCGACTCCACGGCATGGTCATGCGCAACCGCTCTACGCCCATCGCCATTCGAAAAAGCATGGCGCAGCACCTGGTCGCCATGGCGAGTGCCGACGTTCGCGGCTACCTCGATGCACCCGAGCCTGCTCCAAGCGCAGGCGGCAAATCCACCAAGGCCACACGCACGCCCGTCAAGCGCATCGATGCCTGCGAGCTCATCGAGCAGGCCATCGACCACGGAACCACGGTGAGTTTTGATATTTCGAGTGTCACGGCACGCGGAGAGGTCGAAGTGGCACGGATGACACTCCGTCCCTTTGCCATCAAGCAACGAGACGGCATCTCGTATTTGCTGGGAACGGTCTATGACGCGCGAGGCGCCGATGACACGTTGCGTACCGTAGAGATCGGCCGAATGAGAAACGTCACCACACGTCTCCTCGACGGCAAGAAGCTCTTCGCCGCCCTGGACGAGGACGATGCCTCCTCCGCCGCATAAGACCCTCCGCCGCCCATTCGACTACCCGTACCGCCCATCCGATTCTGTATTAAAAAACCCGCCAGGCTGTTGTAAAAATGGACATCAGCGCTACTATAGTTCCACTTGCACTTTGTCCCAGTGCAGTGTTTCCAGCCATTTTTATACTGGGGGTAATGATATGAAGGACATCACCATCAGCCGCAGGAGCCTTCTGGTCTCCGCCGGTCTGCTCGCGCTCGCCCCGCTCGCCGGATGCGGCGGCAACTCTGGTTCCGGCTCTGCTGCCGCCGGTTCCGACTACACCATCGGCGTTCTGCAACTCACCGAGCACTCCGCACTCGATGCCGCCAACGACGGCTTTGTCAAGGCCATCAAGGAGAGCGGCCTTAAGGTCAAGATCGACCAGAAGAACGCCCAGAACGACCAGTCCACGTGTAAGTCCATTGCCGACAAGTTTGTGGGCGACAACGTCAACCTGATTTATGCCATCGCTACGCCCGCCGCGCAGGCTGCCGCCGGCGCCACGGCCGATATCCCCATCGTGGGCTGTGCCATCACCGACTACGCCGCCTCCGGCCTGGTCCAGGACAACGACAAGCCCGGCACCAACGTCACGGGTGCTTCCGACCTCACCCCGGTCGCCGAGCAGCTCGAGATGATGCAGAAGGTCCTGCCCAACGTTAAAAAGGTCGGCCTGCTCTACTGCACCGCCGAGTCCAACTCCGACGTCCAGATCAAGGCCGCCAAGAAGGAGCTCGACAAGCTGGGCCTGGAGCACACCGACTTCACCGTCTCGAGCTCCAACGAGATCCAGTCCGTCGTAGAGTCTGCCGTGGGCAAGATCGACGCACTGTACTCCCCCACCGACAACACCATCGCCGCGGGCGCCTCGCAGGTGGGCCAGATCTGCAAGGAGAACAAGCTCCCCTTCGTCACCGGCGAGGAGGGCATGTGCAAGGCCGGCGGCCTGTTCACCCTCTCCATCAACTACGAGGACCTGGGCTACGCTGCAGGCGAGATGGCCGTTAAGATCCTGAAGGGCGAGGCTAAGCCCGAGGATATGGCTATCGAGCACCTCTCGAGCAAGGACCTGGTCGTCGTCAAGAACGACGAGATGGCCGAGGCGCTGGGCATCGATCTTTCCGCCCTGGACGAGTAGCACCATGCGCCGTAACGCATCTAGGGTTCGTTCTCGCGCCATAGCTGCGTTATTCAATATCTGAGCCATTGGGGCGAACGTCATAGACCGGCGTTCGCCCCAATGGCTCAGATATAACAAAACGTTTGCCTGCCGTTCTTATATTCATTGTTACCGCTATTATGGAACATCACGTGTCCACCCTATCCTAGGAGGTATGAAGCATGCTCATTGCATTGCAGGGCGCCGTTTCGCAGGGCGTCCTCTGGGGCATTATGGTGCTCGGCGTGTTTATCACGTTCCGCCTGCTCGACATCCCCGATATGACCTGCGACGGCAGCTTTGCCCTCGGCGGCTGTGTTTGCGCCGTGCTCATCGTCAACAATAACGTCGACCCCTTGCTCGCCGTGCTGGCCGGCATGTGCGCCGGCGCCATCGCGGGCGCTGTCACGGGCATCTTGACCACCGTTTTTGAGATTCCTGCAATCCTCGCCGGAATCCTTACGCAGATCAGTCTGTGGTCCATCAACCTGCGCATCATGGGTAAATCCAACACGCCCATCCTTGCCAAGGGCACCATCTTCTCATCCGTCAGCCACATGACGGGCCTGCCGCAGTCCACCGTTGCCATTATCTTGGGCATCTTGCTCGCCGTGGCTATCGTTGCCATCCTGTATTGGTTCTTTGGCACCGAGATCGGCTCGGCGCTGCGTGCCGCCGGCAACAACGAGTACATGATCCGCGCCCTGGGCGTCAACACCAACTCCACCAAGATGATCGCCCTCGTGCTCTCCAACGCCCTCATCGGCCTCTCTGGCGCGCTTATCTGCCAGAGCCAAAAGTATGCCGACATTGGCATGGGCACCGGCGCCATCGTTATCGGTCTTGCCGCTATTGTTATCGGCGAGGTGCTCGGCCGCCTGCTGCCCGGCGGTCTCACGCAGTTTAGCGTCCGTCTTGCCTCCGCCGTCTTTGGCTCTGTGGTGTACTTCCTCATCCGCGCCATCGTGCTGCAGTTGGGCATGGACGCCAACGACATGAAGCTGCTCTCCGCCGTGATCGTCGCCGTGGCCCTGTGCGTGCCCGTAGTTTGGGAGCGCTATAAGCTCCGCAGCTCCTACACGAAGGGAGATGAGGCAGATGCTTAAGCTCTCGCACGTCAAGAAGACCTTTAACAAGGGCACCGTCACCGAGAAGCGCGCGCTCACCGGCGTCGACCTTACCCTCAACGACGGCGACTTTGTAACTGTGATCGGCGGCAACGGCGCCGGCAAATCCACGCTGCTCAACATGATTGCCGGCGTATATCCGCTCGATTCGGGCGTTATCGAGCTCGACGGCACCGACATCTCGCGCCTGAGCGAGTCGCAGCGCGCCAAGTACCTGGGCCGTGTGTTCCAGGATCCCATGCGCGGCACCGCAGCCGACATGCAGATTGCCGAGAACTTGGCCCTCGCCAAGCGTCGCGGCCAGCGTCGCGGCCTTTCGTGGGGCGTCACCAAGGCCGAGAAGGACGAGTACGTTGAGTTGCTCAAGCGCCTGGACCTTGGCCTGGACACGCGCCTCAACGCCAAGGTCGGCCTGCTTTCGGGTGGCCAGCGCCAGGCACTCACGCTGCTCATGGCCACGCTCACCAAGCCGCGCTTGCTGCTGCTCGACGAGCACACCGCGGCACTCGACCCCAAGACCGCCTCTAAGGTGCTCAATCTGACCGAGGAGATTGTCGACGAGAACCACCTGACCACGCTCATGGTCACGCACAACATGAATGACGCCATCCGTCTGGGCAATCGCCTGATCATGATGCACGAGGGCCACGTTATCTACGACGTGGCGGGCGACGAGAAGAAGTCGCTCACCGTCGCCGACCTGCTGCAGAAGTTCGAGGAGGTCTCGGGCGGCGAGCTCGCCAACGACCGCATGCTGCTGAGCTAAACCTACCAAAAGGGACAGGTTTATTTTGGCAGGTTTTATCTGCGCAAACGTCAAAACCGCCGCAAAGGAACAGATACCTTTGCGACGGTTTTCGCATATCATGTCGATAATCCAGCGTCAGCAGGAACCACTGGTTAAGAACTAAGGAAACTGCCATGAGAAGACTCCTTCCCCGTCTTGCTTGACCGCCGCACTCCTTGCCGGCGTGCTCGCCGGCGGCCCAGCTTACGCCACCGCGGCCACCCCATCTCAAGTTATCGGCCCGTCCGATGTGATCGGACGGGCTTTTTGGTGGGTATCATGGTTGAATGATCATTAGGAGGTTTTCCCTACATGGAATTGTTTGAACCGATTCTTCATTTCTTTGAGCAGCGCTGGGTCCACAACATCATCTGGGCCGTCATCTTGGTAATAGTCACCGCCATCGCCGCCAAGGTGGCATCCAAGACCCTGCGCCACCTACTCAACCGAGACGACAACCCGCTTCCCGCATCGAGCATCTTCATCAACATCGCGCGTGCCGTCATTTGGATGATCGGCGGCAGCTTTATCCTCGACAACTGCTTTGGCATTAACGCAAACGCGCTCGTCGCCGCTCTTGGCGTCGGCGGCATCGCCATCTCGCTCGGCTTTCAGGACACGCTATCAAACCTTATCGGCGGCATGCAAGTGACCTTTATGGGCATCATCAAGCCCGGCGACAATATCGAGGTCGGCGGCGTGTCGGGTGTGGTCCAGGACATCACTTGGCGCCACACGACCATCGAAGATGCCTGCGGGCAGACCATCATTGTGCCCAACTCCAACATCTCCAAGAACACGCTCGTGCATCTGATGCCCTTTGGGCGCGTGGCCGTGCCCGTTGCCGTAAAGGACACGTCTAAGTGGGCCTCGCTGGACGCGCTGGCAGATGAGCTTACCGACGCCACCAAGGCCGCGGTGCTTCCCATCTCTGGCTTTGACAAGGAGCCGTACGTGCTCTTTAGCGAGATCGGCGACTTTGGCGTCAAGGGCAAAATCATCTTTATCGTCAGCGACGATAGCACCACCTTCACGGCAACCGACGCCTGCATTCGTGCCATCGCCCCCATCGTCGCCTAAACTACCACAAAGGGGACAGGCACCTTTGTGGTAGTTTCGCATCGTGGTACCATGGTTCATATCGTTGTTTAAACGACTAAGGGAGTAGACACCATGGAAGAGGCCTATCGTCAAGCACGCAAGCGCGGCGAGCAAGGACGTCGACGCGCCATTAGTCAAAGCGAGCATCCGTACCTCACGGACCTCGATAGCTTAGTTGCTCAGCTCCCCTTAGGCCAGCGAGAGAATGTCGGCCTGAGAGACATTCCGCTCGAAATGGTCGTCGGCACGGTTACCAAGGGCCGTCAGTCCGCCTTTTCATGCAACTTTATGCCCTTGCTGCCGTTTGGCACCGAGTTCGCCCGCAAATGGTCCAACCTCTACGACATCCAGGTGACCGAGGGCTATCGCGACCCCATCATCGTCACCGAGTTCATGCATCGGTTCTATGTCCAGGAAGGCAACAAACGTGTCAGTGTCCTCAAATTCCTGGACGCCCCGACGGTTTCGGCCAAGATTACCCGTCTCTACCCCGGCACATGGGATTCCGTCGAAAGCCGCCTGTACGGCGAGTTCTGCGCGTTTTGGCGCGTCTGCCCCCTATACGAGATCGAGTTCTCTCGCGAGGGAAGCTACGAAACGCTCGCCAAGATGCTCGGTCAGAACCTTATCGAAAAATGGCCGCAGAAAAAGGTCGACTACCTGCGCCACACCTTCCTGCTCTTTAAGCGTGCCTACCTTCGCGCGGGCGGCGACCACCTGGACATTACGCCCGCCGACGCCATGCTCGTCTACCTCAATGTGTACAACCAGGACCGCCTGCTGGATACGCCAACGGATATCGTCGTAAACCGCCTGTGCAAGATCTGGCGCGAGCTGGTCATCGCCGGGAAAAGTGACGAGGACAAGGTCGATCTTGTCGAAGCGCCGAGTGTCGATGAGGAGGAGTCGCCCGCCAAGTCCACCTCCGGTGTGCTCAACTTCTTTATGGGCAAGACCGTCTATTCGGCGGCCAATCCCCTGCGCATCGCCTTTATCCATGAGTTCCCCTGTGCGACGTCGAGCTGGGACAGCCTTCACGACCAAGGGCGTCAGTATCTCGATGAGCACTTTGGCGGCATCGTGCGCACCGAGGCGTTCGAGGACTGCCACGATCCGGACGTGTTCTACGCCGCCGTGGAGACCGCCGTCAAGCACGGGGTGAACGCCATCTTCTCGACTTCACACCGCCTGATGGAATATACGCTCAGAGCCGCCGTTGAGTATCCCCAGGTGCGATTCCTCAACTGCTCTATCGGCCTTCCCCACCAAAGCGTCCGTTCGTACTTTGGCAAGATGTACGAGGCCAAGTTTCTCCTGGGCGCCCTTGCGGCCAGCATGGCGGACAACCATCGCATTGGCTACCACGCGTCGGTCTTTGCGTCGGGAGCGCTTAGCGAGATCAACGCCTTTGCCATCGGCGCCTCGCTGCTCGACCCTCGTGCGCAGGTAATCCTCACCTGGGGCGATGTACCCGCCGGCGGTCTTGCCGAAGCCATGTGTCGCGAGGGCGTGAGCGTCATGACCGGCGCCGATATGTCCAAGTCTCTCGAGGACCCCACCGCCTACGGGCTTCACCGTCTGGTAAACGGCAAGGAAGTTACCGGTATTGCTATGCCGGTATGGAACTGGGGCCGTTACTACGAACTCATCGTACGCAGCCTACTGCACGGCACATGGGACGAGACCGCCGATGACCAGCAGGTGCGCGCCGTCAACTACTGGTACGGTATGAGCTCCGGCGTCATCGATATTCGCTACGCTCCGGGCCTACCCTATCAGACGCGTAAACTTGTGCAGCTGCTTCGCAACGGCATTGTCGAGGGCTCCATCAACCCATTTGGCGGCGAGCTCCACAGCCAGGACGGCGTGGTTCAGATTGAGGGCTTCCCTCCCCTGCCGAGTACGCAGATTGTCGAGATGAACTGGCTGGCTGACAACGTTATAGGCTCGATTCCGCAGCTCGATAACGAGCCGGAGGTCCGTGCCCTATGAATATCCTAGCCATTGCCGATGTAGAGGAGCGCTGCCTGTGGGAATGTTTTCGCAAGGAGCGCTTTGAGGACGTTGACCTGATTCTATCCGCAGGCGACCTGGATCCGGACTATCTTGAGTTTTTGGTCACTGTCATCAACAAACCGCTTGTGTACGTTCGTGGCAACCACGACGACCGCTACGCGCGCCATGCACCGGGCGGGTGCATTTGTGTTGAGGACAGCGTATATGTGTACCGAGGTATTCGCATTGCGGGTCTGGGCGGTTCCATGCGCTACCGCGACGGCGCGAACATGTATACCGAGCGCGAGATGGCAAAACGCATGCGCAAGCTATCGCGAAAAATCGCACTGGTAGACGGATGCGATATTCTACTTACCCATGCACCCGTCGCAGGCATGGGCGACCTGGACGACCTGCCGCATCGAGGATTCGAGTGCTTTAATGCGGCTCTTGAGTCTTGGGGTCCCGACTATATGATTCACGGGCATGTGCACCAAAGCTACGGCCCCAACTTTCAACGCGAGCGCCAACACCCATGCGGAACGAAGATTGTCAACGCCTGCGGCTATACCAAGATCGAAATTGACGAGGCGCGCTACCCCACGCGCGGTTGGAAGGCCGCTTGGCTCAACTCGCAAACCATGCGCCGCGAGCTCAAACGCCACGAAGCAATCGAGTCTTCAACCGCCAGAACCCCCTGGTAACTGCCAACAACCACCACGAAGGGGATAGGCACCTTTATGGTGGTTTTGCTGACTCGTCCGACCTGTCCATCACGGTGCTTGTGTAATTAACGAGAACACTCATTGTTTTGTAAGGACGGCGCTCACGTGCCGTCTTTTTTTGTCAACTTATGCAGTCTCGACCGTGTTGTATGTAGAGGGACCTCGCGAGACGCCTTCCCTATATCCACCACGACCAATTGGAGGTGACACTATGCCTGCACGCCGTAACCGCAATAGCACGCTCCGATGCGATGCCGATCAGATCGAGCGGGAAGCAAAGCGCTTGGTCGACACGTATTCCGACCTCATCCTTCGATTGTGCTATTCGGCCCTTGGATCCGCTGACGACGCTCAAGACATCTGCCAAGACACGCTGATCAAGATTCTCCAACGCACTCAACCGTTCGACTCGCTCGAACACGAACGTGCTTGGGTGATCCGAGTCGCACTGAACGCATGTCGCGATATCGGCCGTACGCACGCGAATCACCCGGTTGTCGACCTCGATTCGCTCCCCGATTTCTGCGCACCCGTAACACATACCGAGCAAGAATTCGCGCAACGCGACTGCGCCATTCTTTCCGCTGTCACGGCCCTGCCTCAAGCACAGCGCATCGCCATCTTTTTGCACTACTACGCAGGCATGAGCATCAGGGAAATCGCAGACGCCGTTCACGCGACGCCAGCTGCAACCGCCCAGCACCTTAGCCGCGGACGTGCGTCACTTCGGCTTTCCTTGAAAGGAGACCACAATGACTACGAATTCGAATGACTATCGCCACGCCCTGGAGCACATTTCGTTTACCGATAATGCGAAGCAGCACATGGCAAACTCGATTGCTCAGTCCGTCGCCTCGAGCGATGCGGCGACCGCTCAAAGCAACTTTAATGGCACGCGACGCAAGCCGCGCATCGCCCGCCATCCCGTAAGAACAGTCGCTCGCATTGCCGCTGTAACGGCAGTCCTCGCTATCGTCATTGGAGGCGCTGGCACGGCTATGGCAACAGGCGTCCTGCCGCTTCCTTCTGACATGCTTTCCGACATCTTTGACGGACCTGCTTCTCAAACCGAGATCATCGACCGTATTGGCCGGCCCGTCGGTGCTAGCTGCTCCAACAACGGAGTCACCGTGACCGCCGACGCCATCATGGGCGACAAGGATATGGTTACCATCGCCTATACGCTTACGTTCGACGATCCCGCTGCCCTGAAAAAGCTTTCCGAGCCGGGCGAGAACGGAACTATCGCCGGAAGTGTCGATGGAAACGTATACGTTGATGGCGAGCATGGCGGCCAAGGCCAATCATGGCTCATTGACAAGAACCCCAATGACTCCAGCATTCAATACTTTACACAGTTCAGCGTTGAATCACCCGGCCTTATGGGCAGGACCGTCCGCACGCATATCAACTCTCTCGTTGTGCCACGTGCTGGCAAAGAGCTTCCCGAGTATAAGAAAATACTTACGGGCCCATGGGATCTTAAGTTCCAGCTGAATTACGAAGATACATCCGTTACGATTCCCGCGCCCAAATCGGTCAACTTTAACGGCACCAAGGCGACGATTCAAGAGGCCACCGTATCCTGCGTTGGCGTTTCAGTCCGCTACAACATAGATCGTTCCATCGAACACGACAACAACAGCGGCAAGATGTCTCAAAACATGGAGGAGTCTATGGATGCCGTTGGCAACATACCCCTCATCGTGACGTTCAAAGACGGTCATGTTGAGGACGCAACCAGCCACAGCGGCTATTTCGCAAATAAACTGGATAACGGCACCACTGATGTCCACAAGACCTGGCCGTTCTCGCAAGTTTGTGACACAGACAAGATTGCAAGCGTACAAATTGGCGATACGGTCATTCCCATGAATTCGTAACGCTACGCGGCTCGTATATGCACCCGGTTCCGCGCTTCGCGTCTAAAGATGCGCTGTCATCGAGCAGCGTGAGCGCAAGGCCGCCCGTATGGTCGGCTGGGAACACCTCGTTGCGCTAAAAACCACCACGAAGGGGACCGGCACCTTTGTGGTGGTTTTGCTGACTCGTCCGACCTGTCCCAACGGTTTGTCTCAATCTGTAACAGGTAGGGCCCAAATAATCGGTTAGCTGTTACAGATCGAGACAGACCACGGATGCTCAGCCGAAAATCTCAATCTGTAACAGGTAGGAACGATTTTGCCCCTTAGATGTTACAGATTGAGATATTTGACAGCTTGAATCGGCATCGCCTACAGCGCGGCGACGACCTTGTCGCCCATCGTCGTGGTGCCGAGGATCTTATCTGCCGGGGTGTTGACATCGGCGATGTCACGGGTGCGCCAGCCCTCGTCGAGCACGCGCGCCACGGCGCTCTCGATCCACGCGGCTTGCTCGCCCATGTCGAGCGCGTAGGTCAGCAGCATCGCCACCGACAAGATTTGAGCCAGCGGATTGGCCACGCCGAGCCCCGCGATGTCAGGAGCGCTGCCAGCGCTCGGCCCAAACAGCGATACGCCATCATCCAGCGAGGCAGAGGCAAGCATACCGAGCGATCCGGTAATCTGAGCCGCCTCATCGGACAGGATGTCGCCGAACATGTTCTCCGTCACCACGACGTCAAAGTCTGCCGGTCGACTGTTGAGCTGCATGGCGGCGTTGTCGACGAGCAGGTCCTCAAGCTCCACGTCGGAGTACTCCTCGTCTTGCACGCGATGCACGATCTCGCGCCACATGCGGCTCGTCTCCAGCACGTTGCGCTTATCAACGCTCGTCACCTTGCCGCGACGTTTGCGCGCCGCCTCAAATGCCTGGCGCGCAATGCGCTCAATCTCGTACTCGCGATACTCCATCACGTCGACCGCACGCTGACCGGCCGCACCCGCAGCGCCCGCGCAGGTCACGGATGCGGGCGCCAAAGTCCCACGGCATGTTGTAGCCCATCGTATCGGGGATGTTCACGACCGTGGCACCGGCCTTTACGGCCGCCTCGATAATGCGCACCAGAAACTCCTGATCGGAGCGGCCGGCATCCTCGGCATAAAACTCAACATCGTCAACGAACTTGCGAGCATGTTTGACGGCATGGATCGCTCACTCAATTGCCCTTTCCTCAGTCATATGGAGCTTGTCGCGCAGGTGACTGGTGCTCACACCCAGCCCTGTATGGATACGGGGCCTCTGGGCCGTTTTGAGCGCCTCTGCAGCCACTTCGATACCCCTGTCGACAGCGCGCGTCAGGCCGCATACCGTGCATCGGTCGCCCGCAATCTTGCCAATCTCCTGTACGGAGCGAAAGTCACCAGGACTCGAGATGGGAAAGCCCGCCTCGATAACGTCCACGTTCATGCGCACCAGCTGGCGGGCGATGAAGAGCTTTTCCTCGGTATTCATGCTGGCGCCCGGCGACTGCTCACCGTCGCACAGGGTGGCGTCAAAGATTGTGATTTTGTGGCTTATATGTTCCTCCTGATTGACCGTTTTATGACAGATGGCTTTCAGGAGAGAGAGAAGGCCTAGAGATAGAAAAATACCCGTGTCGCTCATCACGCCTGAAAGCGGCAGACGATAGCGCACCCGGGTACAACAAATCGTTATAGCGAGATTACAACCCTAGCGCGCTATCCAATCTAGTAGCGCTAGGCCTAGGAGCTGTTGCGTGTTCTTAAACATGTTGGGCTCCCTTCGGCCTCGGGTAGTACTACATCGCGCTAAAGTACAACACAAGTAAAACCACCACAAGGGTGCCTGTCCCCTTCGTGGTGGTTTCGTTGACTCAAAAGCAAGAGACCCGGTCCTGCACGAGGCAGAACCGGGTCTCTTTAGCAATGCTTGCTTTGCTCAGGCAGTAACTGTTAGTTACTCAGCCAGGAAGTCGCGCTGGATAGCGGGATCGACCTTGACGCCAGGGCCCATGGTGGAAGACACGGAGATGGACTTGACGTACTTGCCCTTAGCAGAAGAGGGCTTGACGCGCAGGATCTCGGTGTACAGGGCAGCGTAGTTCTCGACGAGCTGCTGCTCGGTGAAGGACTTCTTGCCCAGGGGCACGTGGCAGATGCCGTAGCGGTCGGCGCGGTACTCAACGCGGCCAGCCTTGAGCTCGGAGACCATCTTGGCGACGTCCATGGTCACGGTGCCGAGCTTGGGGTTCGGCATGAGGCCACGGGGACCAAGGATCTTACCGATGCGGCCAACCTTGGCCATCATGTTCGGCGTAGCGATAGCGGCGTCGAAGTTGATCTCGCCCTTCTGAATCTGGGCGACAAGCTCGTCGGAACCGATGATGTCGGCGCCGGCAGCCTCAGCCTCGCGGGCCTTCTCGCCCTCGGCGAAGACGGCAACACGAACGGTCTTGCCGGTGCCGTGGGGCAGGGAGATGGAACCACGGATGTTCTGGTCAGCCTTACGAGTATCGATGCCCAGACGGAAGTGGGCCTCGACGGTCTCGTCGAACTTGGCGGTGTCGAGCTCCTTAATGAGCTTGGCAGCCTGAAGGGGGGTGTAGAGCGTGGCGCGATCGATCTTCTCGGCAGCGGCGTTATAGCTCTTACCATGCTTAGCCATGTGCATTACCTCCTGTGGTTAAACGGGCGTGAGCCCTCCCACATCGTATCGTGTGCCCTATTGCACACATTTAACGGGCGCCCAGGTCGGAGCACCCGTCGTTACCATAAGAAATCGCTACTCAGCGATGGTGACGCCCATGGAACGGGCGGTACCGGCGATGATCTTCTTGGCGGCGTCAATGTCGTTGGCATTGAGGTCCGGCATCTTGATCTCGGCGATCTTGGTGAGCTGCTCCTGGGAGAGCTGACCAACCTTGTCGGCCTGGGGCTTAGCGGAACCAGACTTGAGGTTCAGCTCCTTCTTGATGAGGTGAGCCGCCGGCGGGGTCTTGGTGATGAAGGAGAAGGACTTATCCTCGTAGACAGAGATCTCAACGGGGATGATGTCGCCCTTCTTGTCCTGCGTCTCGGCGTTAAAGGCCTGGCAGAACTGCATGATGTTCACGCCAGCAGCGCCCAGAGCGGGGCCGACGGGAGGAGCGGGGTTAGCTGCACCAGCAGGAATCTGGAGCTTAATGACGTTGGCAACCTTCTTCTCAGCCATGGTCATTCCTTTCGAATCACGAGTGTGAAGTACTTGCTATATCGTAAGCACGCACGTGTTAGAAGCACTCCTGAGATGAGCAGTCACAGAAGAAGCACGCTCGCGCGAACGGACGAAAACTTAAGCGATGACAGCGACCTGGTTAAAGTCGAGCTCGACCGGCGTCTCGCGGCCAAAGATCATCAGCGTGACCTTGAGCTTGCCAGCCTCGGTGTTAACCTCGGAGACCTTGCCATCAAAGTCGGTAAGCGGGCCATCGGTGACGCGGACGGACGTGCCGACCTGAATATCAACCGAGGTGCGCTTGGGCGAATCGCCCTTACCGGGACGACGAGTCATCTTGTTGTACTCGTCGCGGGAAAGCGGAGCGGGCTTGCCGTTGCCGCCTAGGAAACCGGTGACGCCGGGCGTGTTGCGAACACACGTCCACGCATCGTCATCCATCTCCATGCGAACCAGGACATAACCCGGAAAGATCTTAGAATCCTTGGTCTCGCGCTTGCCGCCCTCTTTGATCTCGGTGACGCGCTCCATAGGAATCTCGATATCAAAGATACGGTCCTGCATGCCCATAGTCTCGATGCGATGCTCGAGATCGGACTTAACGCGGTTCTCGTATCCAGAGTAAGTGTGAACGACGTACCAACGCTTAGACATGGTTTAGCCCCTCAATCCAGAGAACAGAGCAAGAGCCTCGCCAAAGCCAGCATCGAGCAGAGCGATGACGACGCCGACGACGATCAGAGAAGCGCAAACGACGACCGAGTAGTTCACGAGCTCCTTCTTATCGGGCCACGTGACACGCTTCATCTCGGACTTCACCGAAGCGAAATACTTCTTGGTGCGGGCGAAGAAACCAGGCTTCTCGTTCTTCTTAGACTTCGCAGCCTTCTCGCTCTTCTTGGCAACGGCCTTCTTGGCCTCAACCTTGGAGTTGGCGGCAGCGTTGTTGGCAGGCGCCTGCTGCTGTGCCTTCTTCTTGTTCTTCTTGTTGGCCATTTGGGTTACCTCCGCGCAATGCGCTTATACATGAGTAAACCGTAAGCCCCCAAGTGGGAGCTTACGGAATAATGACTGGCACGCCAGGAAGGACTCGAACCCTCAACACTCGGTTTTGGAGACCGATGCTCTACCAATTGAACTACTGGCGTATATGACTAGAGACTAGCGAGTCTCTTTGTGCAGCGTGTGGTGACGGCACCAGGGGCAATACTTCTTGATCTCCATACGATCAGGCATGGTCGACTTGTTCTTGGTGGTCGTATAGTTGCGGCGCTTGCACTCAGTGCACGCAAGAGTAACTAGAGTACGCATGTATCCTGAACCTTTCATTTCCGCCCCGTACGGGCACGAGTTGTTACTTTATCAGCTCCACGTAAGTGCTGTCAATGAAAACCTCGAGTCAATTGGTTCTCGGTGGATCCATTCATATTTGGAACACATCAATGAAGCCATCGAGATCTAATCGACGGTGCATCCAGGACCATTATCGATCCTCTCGACACCAGCAACGGCTCAATATCCATTGCAGAAAAGAACCCGGCACCCAAATAAGTGCCGGGTTCTCTAAGTCAGCTATATCAAAGAGCTAATTTACTCAATGATCGTGGAGACGATGCCCGAACCGACGGTGTGGCCACCCTCGCGGATAGCGAAGCGCAGGCCCTCCTCCATGGCGATCGGGTGGATGAGGTCGCCCTCGATGGTGATGTGGTCACCAGGCATAGCCATCTCGGTGCCCTCGGGGAGCTTGACCGTACCGGTAACGTCGGTGGTACGGAAGTAGAACTGAGGACGATAACCATCGAAGAACGGGGTATGACGGCCGCCCTCCTCCTTGGTCAGAACGTAGATCTCACCGGTGAACTTGGTGTGCGGGGTAACCGAACCGGGCTTGCAGAGAACCTGGCCGCGCTCGATGTCCTCGCGCTTGATGCCGCGGAGCAGCAGACCGACGTTGTCGCCAGCCTCGCAGAAGTCCATGGACTTACGGAACATCTCGATACCGGTAACGACGGTGTTCTGGGTATCCTTGATGCCGACGATCTCGACGGGCTCGTTGAGCTTGAGCTCACCGCGCTCGACACGGCCGGTAGCAACGGTACCACGGCCGGAGATGGTCATAACGTCCTCAACGGCCATCAGGAACGGGAGGTCGTTGTTACGAGCAGGCGTCGGGATGTACTCGTCGACGGCGTTCATGAGCTCGCGGATAGCGTCCATCCACTTGGCGTCGCCCTCGAGAGCGCCCAGAGCGGAACCACGGATGACGGGGATGTCGTCGCCGGGGAAATCGTACTCGGAGAGGAGCTCACGGGTCTCCATCTCGACGAGGTCGATAAGCTCGTCATCGTCGACCATGTCGCACTTGTTCAGGAAGACGACGATGTAGGGAACGCCGACCTGACGGGCGAGCAGGATGTGCTCGCGAGTCTGAGCCATGGGGCCGTCGGTAGCAGCGATGACCAGGATAGCGCCGTCCATCTGAGCAGCGCCGGAGATCATGTTCTTGACGTAGTCAGCGTGGCCCGGGCAGTCAACGTGAGCGTAGTGACGGGAAGCGGTCTCGTACTCGACGTGGGAGACGGAGATCGTAATGCCGCGCTCGCGCTCCTCGGGAGCCTTGTCGATGTTCTCGAACGCAGTGAAGTCAGCCTTGCAGCCCTCGGTCTCGGAGAGAACCTTGGTGATGGCGGCGGTCAGCGTGGTCTTGCCGTGGTCGACGTGACCAATGGTGCCGATGTTAACATGCGGCTTAGTGCGCTCAAACTTCTCTTTGGCCATAAAGCCCTCCTCTTAACAGGTCGTCCCCGGACGGGACTTTGCCTTTATACCATAGTGGCCTCTCAACATACTATTGAGAAGCCACCGTGTTACCTATGGTAGCGGTGACTGGATTCGAACCAGTGACGCCACGGGTATGAACCGTGTGCTCTAACCAACTGAGCTACACCGCCGGATGGAGCCTGCAACCAGACTTGAACTGGTGACCTCTTCGTTACCAACGAAGTGCTCTACCGACTGAGCTATACAGGCACTTGACGGGTGGGAGCTATAGGATTCGAACCTATGTAGGCAGAGCCAACGGGTTTACAGCCCGTCCCCATTAACCACTCGGGCAAACTCCCAATCGTTCAAGTATCCGCAGGTCCTTTGGTCTTTTGGACCGCCGCCCCCGCGAACGAAAAAGATAATACGATGCAACCTTGGGGGCTGTCAACGAAAACCTCTAGATACACGGTTCCGGGCGTATCTATATAGCCGTGACCTGCGGTTTTATTGAGTTTGGATATGAAGGACGGTGGTTTTGGATACAGAGGTGACATTTCCCAAGGTAACACTTTGGCGTAGTGGAGTACACCTTCAGGATCGAACTTCGATAACAGCCTATTTGCACCTATATATAGGTCGAGATCGGGCTTCCGTGGCAGATTCGAGTGTGGATTTTCTTCCGTTTGAAATCGAGCGTGGACAATCTCCCACTATTGGCGTGCCCCCAAGGCCAAAGTGGCAGATTATCCACGATCATTCACTAAGCGGGAGATTTTCCACGCTCGTACGTCCGATAATCCACGCTCAGGGGGGGGCAGCCGAGCTCGACACGGCTTTTGTCTCGATCTGTAACATATAGAGAACATTTTCTCCCCTATCTGTTACAGGTCGAGATATTACGCAGAGACCCCAGCTTACGTCTCAATCTGTAACAGTAAGAACGGTTTTCAGCCTCTTCGTGTTACAGACCGAGATGTTATCGTCCGTCCCTTGGCAATGTCTCGATCTGTAACAATAAGGAGGGTCTTCAGCCCGCCCGTGTTACAGATCGAGACAAACCTAAAGCCTGGTGGGAGTCAAACCCGCTGACATGTCAACATAAATAGAAACGGGCCCTGTCCCATATAGAGACAGAGCCCGAAACTCTCATGGAGCCAGTGACAGGAATCGAACCTGCAACCCACTGATTACAAATCAGTTGCGCTACCGTTGCGCCACACTGGCACACTTGGCGCTTTCGCGCGAAGCCAATTAAGAATAAAGGAATTGCTGACAAGGCGCAACAGACCCTTTGACCGACCACATCTCAAAACTATTCGTCAGAACGAATAGTTTTATCCGTTCGCCAAAACCAAAAACTATTCGTATTGGCGACGGCAACCCACAGTCCATTGATTACAAATCAACGGGCCGGCCAATTGGGAAACGGGTCTCTATGGATACTCCCCTACCGGCCGCGCAGGGCCTTGAGCTTGGCCAGGGCATCGGGGCTCAGGCGACTGCCCAGAGTCATCTTGATCTGCGGGGCTTCCTCTGCCTCGTGAACGTCGTTATCGATCTGTTTGATCTCGTCCACCAGCATGCGGCTCGAGATGCGCGTGACGCCCTTGCCCATGACGACGGCCTGGATCGTGCCGTCGCTCGACACCACGGAGCACGCGCGACCTTCCTCGCGCGCCTCGATGCAGAGCTTCTGCACCACGGTATCGGCAGAGACGCCCGTCGGCGAAAACTCGATGCGCACGCCGCGGGCCGGCAGGTTGGGGCGCTCGCTGGAGATGTTGCCCGCGCCGTCGAACACGATCACGGCCTCGTAACGGCCCTGGGCAAACGCCGCGACATCGTTGATGAGCGCAGTACGAGCCATATCGTGGACGTCGCTGGAATACGGATCGTCGGAATGGTCGTACACGAGCTTTTCGTAGCGCGGCGTGCAGTGAATCACGTTGTAGCCGTCGACCACCAGCAGCTCGGGCTTATTGGAGTGCACCGTCGAGACCGGATCGGCGATAGCCTGCGCAAACGCATTGCCGCCCACGCCATAGGTCGCGGCCGAAACAATTGGCTTGGCCGAGCCCTCGCCAAAGCGCTTGGCCTTGGACTTGGCGCGGTTCTTCTTGGACATGCGCTACTCCTCCCCCATGAGCTCGCCGGCATTGCGGCGCAGCCACTCAAAGCACAGCGCGGTGGTCGCCTGGGCCACATTGAGACTCTCGGTCATGCCGCGCTGGGGAAGCTTGGTCAAAAAGTCGCATTTCTCGAGCACCAGGCGCGAGATGCCGTCGCCCTCGGAGCCCATGACGAGCGCAACGCGGCCCTCGAAGGGAGCATCCCAGCAGCTGCCCTCGGCGTGCTCGGAAGCACCGCCCACCCAAAAGCCAGCAGCCTTGAGGTCGTCGAGCGCTCGAGCGATGTTGGGAACCTGTGCGATGGGCAGATGCATAACGGCACCAGCAGAGGTTTTGTAGCTGCCCACGGTCACACCGGCGGCGCGCTTGTTGGCAATGATGACGCCCACCGCGCCCACGACCTCGGCAGAGCGCACGATGGCACCAAAGTTACCGTCGTCGGTCACATGGTCGAGTACGACGACGAGCGCCGGGCCGTCACCCGCGCGGTCAAGGATATCGGCGACGTCCGCATAGGGGAAATTACCCACCTCGAGCGCAATGCCCTGATGAGCGCCATGGCTCGACAGCGCATCGAGCTGCGCGCGCGGCACATACTTAATGCGGACGTCCGCGGCGTTGAGATCGTCGACCAGGCGCGACAAGGCAGCATCGCGCTCCCCGCCCTCGGCGATGAGCGCGCACTTGATGGGAAAACCAGTGCGTAGCGCCTCGGCGGCAGCACGACGACCTTCGATAAACTCGCCCTTGGGAACCTCGACGTTATCGCGGCTACGCTCGCGCTGCGAGCGAGCAGCCTGTGAGCGCTCGCGCTGGCCCTTGGGAGCGGCAGCGCGGTCGTTGCAGCGAATCGGACGCGAGCCAGAAGCAGCCTGCTTGCCTCCACGCGGTGCACGTTTGCGATTGTCGGCCATAAAACGGCCTCCTTAACACAATTATCAAACGAAACAAAATAAACGACCGCCCATGAATATTAATTCGGGCGGTCGGTACGGGTTTTCCAAGTGCCCGAGATGGCCGTGAAAGAGGAGCGACGCGTACTTGAGTACGCGAGCGACGGTTTGAACGGCAAGGTCGGGCGCTTGGGAAACCCGCGGGGATTAGAGAGATTTGATACGGGTGCCGGCGGCGGTATCTTCAATCGTCAGCCCGAGGTCCTTGAGCTGGTCGCGGATGGCGTCGGCCAGATCCCAGTTCTTGGCGGCACGGGCCTCGGCGCGGGCCTCGAGAATCTTGGCAGCGGCCTCGTCCACGTCGTCACCCGTGTAGGCGACCAGGCCGGCGGCAACGCCCAGCAGGCCCAGCGGCAACTCGACCTTGGGCTCGGGGAGCTCGACGCCAAACGTATCGAGCAGCTCGACCAGCGTATCGGCAGCAGCAAGCGCAGCGGCCTTGTCGGCAGCATCGCCCGCCTGCTCCAGGTACTGGTTGCACTCGGTCACAAAGCCAAAGACAGCACCCATGGCACCGGCAGTGTTAAAGTCGTCGTCCATGCACTCCTTAAAGGCGGCACGGGTCTCGGCGGCCTTGGCGGCAAACGCCTCAGATGCTGCCTCATCGGCATCGGCCGCCGCATGGTTCGCGGCCCAGCGCAGGTTCTCGACCGTACCGGCGATACGCGTAAGCGAGTTCTCGGCACCCTCCAGGCGCTCCCAAGAAAAGTCGAGCGGCGAGCGATAGCTCGTCTGCAGCATCAGCAGGCGCAGGGCCGCAGCAGAGTGCTGTTCGAGCACCTCGGCCAGCGTAAAGAAGTTTCCGAGCGACTTGGACATCTTCTCGCCGTCTACCAGCAGCATGCCCGTGTGCATCCAGGTGTTGGAGAAACCCTGGTGCCAGGCGCAGGTGGCCTGGGCACACTCGTTCTCGTGATGCGGGAAGGCAAGGTCGGAGCCGCCGCCGTGGATGTCGATCGGGGTGCCCAGGTAGCGATGCACCATGGCGGCGCACTCGGTGTGCCAACCGGGACGGCCTTCGCCCCAGGGGCTCGGCCAGCTGGGCTCGCCGGGCTTGGCGGCCTTCCACAGGGCAAAGTCGAGCGGGTCGTTCTTGTCCTCGTTCTCCTCGATGCGCGCGCCAACCATCAGATCGTCGATGTTGCGGCCCGAAACCTGACCATAGTTGGGATCGCTGCGCACGGCAAAGTACACGTCGCCGTTATCGGCGGCGTAGGCATGGCCCTGCTCGATAAGCGTCTTGATCATAGCGATCATGGGGCCGATCTCCTTGGTGGCGCGGGGGCGCACATCGGGATCGAGCACGTTGGCGGCACGCATGACGCCGATGAACTTGTCGGAGAACTCCGTCGCGACCTCGGCGGCCGTGCGGCCCTGCTCGTTGGCGCGCTTGATGATCTTGTCATCGACATCGGTGAGGTTCTGGGCGAACGTGACCTCGTAGCCGCTCGCGATGAGCCAGCGACGAATCACGTCAAAGCTGATGAACGTGCGAGCATTGCCGATGTGGATGTTGTCGTAGACCGTGGGGCCGCACACGTACATGCGAACCTTGCCGGACTCGATGGGCTGGAACTCTTCCTTTTTATGGGTAGCGCTGTTGTAGATACGCATTCGTTACTCCTTAACGGTTTTCTGTAGCAGGCAGACGGCCCAGGCGCCAATTCCCTCGCCTTGGCCTTCCCAACCGAGCTTTTCGGTCGTGGTGGCGGCGACGCCCACGTTTTCGACGTCGACACCCAGGGCATGGGCAAGGTTGGCGCGCATGGCATCGCGGTGCGGAGTGATCTTGGGTTGCTGGCAGGCAATGGTGCAATCGGCATCGACAAACTCAAAGCCAAGCTCGCGCGCATAGTCCATCACGCGAGCGAGCAGCACCATCGAATCGGCACCCTCGTAGGCGGGATCGGTGTCGGGGAATAGCTTGCCGATATCTCCCCCGCGGCAGGCGCCCAGAATGGCGTCGGCCAAGGCGTGCGCGAGCACATCGGCATCCGAGTGGCCCAGCAGGCCGCGCTCGTAGGGAATGTCAACCCCGCCGATGATACATCGACGCCCCTCCACCAAACGGTGGACGTCGTAGCCGTGGCCAATGCGCAGGTTACTGAACATGGGGAAGGTCCTCTCCCTCGGCCATGCGACCGAGCAGAATCGCGGTTACGGGACGCAGGTCCTCGGGCACCGTCACCTTAAGGTTATCGCGCGGGCTCTGGACACAGCGGACGCGCCCGCCCATGCGCTCGACCAGCGATGAATCGTCGGTGCCGATAAAGCCCTCGGCGATAGCAGCGGCGTGAGCGCGCTTCATGGCGTCGACGCTAAAGATCTGCGGCGTCTGCGCGGCCCAATAGAGCTCGCGCGGCGGCGTCTCGACGATGTTGTCGCCATCGACGATCTTGAGCGTGTCGATGGCAGGCTGGCCGCACACGACGCCGTCGAGGGCACGGTCGCCCACAAGCACGTCGATCGCATGATCGATGGCCTCGGTCGTAATGAGCGGACGGGCGCCGTCGTGGATGGCGACATATTCGAAACCCGCCGGAGCCGCATGCACGCCGGCACGGGTGGAATCCTGGCGGGTCTCGCCGGCATCGGCAAAGCTGATGGGCGTGTCATAGTCAAACGGGTCGATGGCCAGGCGGCGCATCTCGGCACGGCGCTCGGAAGGACACACCACCACGATGTGGCCGACCTTATTGCTACGGTCAAATGCGCGGATAGACCAGCTCATGAGCGGACGGCCCGCCACGTTAACGAGCTGCTTGCCGCCGGGATTTCCAAAGCGCTGGCCACTGCCGCCGGCAACGACCACGGCGCATACGGGCGCCATTATGCGTTCCCCTGTTTGGTGCCCTTCATGCGGTACAGGGAGTCCGCAAGAATGGCAGGGTTGTTGACGCCAAAGTCGCCTAGGCGCTCCGGATCCTCGCTGATGTCGTCCATGAGCTCCTGCAGCGATCCATACTCGTCGACGATCTTCTCGGCCACGCCGTCGCGCACGACGGACACGCGCGAAAGCGTGCGCAGGCCCAGCGGTGTCATGACGGAGTCCTCGTCCAGGTCGTCGTAACCCAGAACCGCCGCCACATGCTGCGGGTCGGACAAGTCCTTGGGCGTCATACGGCTCAGGTTGGCGCGGATCTTTTCGGCATTGGCCTCGGAGGAATCGCTCGCATAGTCGCGAATCATCAGGTCGTACTCGGTATCCATGCTGGAGCCGGCGAGCTGCTCGAGCTGCATCTGCACGAGCTTGCCCTGGTTGCCCAGCTTGACAATGCAATCCTTAAGTTCGGTCTTTGCCTGCTGCATGATCTCGAAGCTCGAGAAAATCCCGGTAATGTCGGCGAGCGTAACGTAGTCGTCGAGCTCGAGGGCCGTCAGGCGCAGCAGGGAGCGGTCGAGCGACTGACGGGTAGTCTGGAGCGTGGCGACGAGCTGGTTGACCGAGCTCATGATGGTGGTGACGGGCTGGATCTCGTAGCTCTTGCCGTGAACGTACACGTTGACGACGGCACGACGGGCCGAGACCGAGATCACGATGGCATCCGTGAGCACCGACATGCGGGCGGCGGTGCGGTGACGCATGCCCGTCTCACTCGTGGCAAGCGAGGGATCGGGATTGAGGTGGAAGTTGGCGCGCAGGATCTGGGTGAGGTCGCCGTCGATGACGATGGCGCCGTCCATCTTGGAAAGCTCGAACAGGCGGTTCGAGGTAAACGAAATGTTGAGCGGGAAGCCGTCGTTACCAGCAGCGAGCACGTTTTCGGTGTCGCCGACGCAAATAAGAGCGCCCAGGTGACCAGCAATGATCATGTCGAGGGCGGTGCGGATCGGCTGGCCAGGTGCCGTCAGGCGGATGGCCTGTTCCATACGCTTTTGCAGCTCGTTCTTATCCAAGGCATCGCTCCCATCGTATACGCTCCATAAACGTCAATAAGTTTCTCACGGTTTGCCTCTGTGACGCCCGCAAAATCCGATGCTTACAGAATGAGCGAACACAGCTGAGAGCCCCAATCCAAATGAGCTGCTTATGTGGTAGCATCGGGATTCGCATAAATGAGGGAGTAGTCGCGTGATCGGGTTCGCCTCCGGTGGCGCGGCAAGTCAACACACTGGCCGATGCGGCCTGGCTTGCCTTAATGAACGAGACTCGTGGCTGTGCGCGCAACGCGTACGCCACGGGTCTTTTTTGTTACTCCCCCAAGAGGTACACGCGGGCCCGCCCGCAGAGAGGGAGCCAGACTATGGGACTCGCAGAGCTCGTGCTGCTCGCCGTTGGCCTTTCGATGGATGCCTTTGCCGTATCCATCTGCAAGGGCCTTGGCATGAAGAAGATCAACCTTAAAGTCGCCGTGGTGCTCGGCCTGTTCTTTGGCGGCTTTCAGGCCGGCATGCCCGTAATCGGATGGGCGCTTGGCAGTCAATTCATGGGCATCATCGGACCCATCGACCATTGGATTGCCTTTATCCTTTTGGCCTTTATCGGCGGCAAAATGCTGTGGGAAGCCTTTACCGAGGACGAGAATGAAGGCGACGGCAAGGATGCCGAAAAGATTGACCTGGGCGAGTACCTGATCCTCGCCATCGCCACCTCAATCGACGCCCTAGCCGTAGGCATCTCATTTGCGGCGCTCTCGGTTGACATCGTTCCCGCTGTATCGCTTATCGGCGTCACAACGTTTATCTTCTCCGTCGCCGGCGTAGCGATCGGCCACACCTTTGGCGCGCGCTACGAAAAACCTGCCACCATCGTGGGCGGCATCGTGCTCATCCTCATCGGACTTAAGATCTTGCTTGAGCATCTGGGGATTTTGGCGCTGTAACGCCAAACACAATCGCTCAAAACTCAACGCCAGTACAAGGCCTCATGCAAAGTTTTGCATGAGGCCTTTTCGTGCAGACTTTTGCATGTCATACTGATATGCAAAAGTCTGCATGTTGGAGATCGCCATGGATACCCTTCCCATCACCACACCACGCCAAGCTGGCATCTATGTGCGTCAGGCACGCGAGTCGCAGGAAATCACCCGTGCGGCCCTCGCTAAAAAAGCCGGCGTTTCGGAGCGCCTGCTCGCATCGCTCGAGCTAGGAGACGCCACGGGTATTCGGCTCGACAAGTTGCTGTCCGTCTTTAATGCACTCGGCATAGGTCTCTTTGCGCAAAGCGATAACGACTCCATCGCATCGCCCTCCGAACATCCGACGACGAAAGCGGACCTCCCTATCGCGAACTCGAATGCCCTGCCAAAGCCAAGCGTAGGCAGACGACCCGCTCGACAGGGAACGCCATCTTCCTATGGTGCCTTGCTGGCCCAAATCGCAGCCGAGCAAGGCCTTTCCGGCACTTCAGGCCTCTCCTTTGGCTGTAAGGTTGTGAAATAAATGGCAGAGATGGAGCTTGCAACCCTCATTTGTGGCGAAATCGCAGGCACTCTCCGGCAAGACAAGCATGGACTCTGCAGCTTTGTATACGCCCCAACCTATCGCGGAGCACCGCTATCGCTAACAATGCCGCTTTCCAATCGCACGTATGGCCATAACATCGTCCGCCCGTTCCTATTTGGCCTTTTGCCCGACAGTCAAGAGCAGCGTCGCGCTATTGCCGCCGAGTATGACGTTGCATCCAACAACCCCGTCGCCCTCTTGTGCCATATCGGTCTTGACTGCGCAGGGGCCGTTCAGTTTTGTCGAACCGATCAATTAGGCGCCGCCCGCGGCAGGGTCTCGGCATACCGCCCGCTTACCAATTCTCAAATCGCTCACAAGCTCAAAGCAATTCGCGATGACGAAAGAGAGACATGGATGGGCTCCAACGAAAGCTGGTCCCTGGGCGGCAACCAAGGCAAATTTGCACTAGCTTGGCATGATGGCCAATGGTGCGAATGTCTAGGGTCATCCCCCACTACCCATATCTTCAAAAATGGTGTCGTTGGGTTCAAACATCAGGCCTTAAACGAATTCGTCTGCATGAAAACGGCTCGGCGTGTTGGCATTCCAACTGCCAACGTCTCCTATTGCACATTTGAAGACGAAGCCGCGCTCGTCGTTGAACGGTACGACAGAATGGTCAATAGCAGCGGAAATATCGAAAGGCTGCATCAGGAGGACTTTTGCCAGGCGCTCGGTGTATTGCCAAGCCAGAAATACACCGCCGACGGAGGACCAACCACACGAGACATCCAAGAACGACTGATTAACACAGTCCCCCACCACATGAATCTTGTGCTTTTTACCTATATGTTGTTCTATAACGCCATTATCGGAGCGCCTGACGCACACGCTAAAAACTACTCGCTCATCCTAGGTAAAGGCACAAACGCAGCGCTCGCACCCATGTACGATGTCGCATCGGGCTTGGCGTACGAGCGTATGCGCCGCCGGGCGCGCCTTGCCATGAGCGTTGGCGGCGAAAATCGAGTGGGGCGCATCGGTCCAGGCGCTATCCGCCGATACCACGGTATGGGCGACCCCGCGCTGGAGGCGGCGCTCACCGATGCCGGGCTATCCGAGAAGTTTTGCTTTGCGACCATGATGGACCTCGCCTACGAGGTGCCCATTTGCATGGAAGAGATCATGGACGAACACGCCGACCTGCCCGGCATGGCGGACCTGCGCGAGCACATGCTCGGCCCCGTCCGCGAAAACTGCCAGCGCACCCTCGACCTCATCAAGGCGGATATGGGCTAGGCGCCAATCAATCCACATTTCTTAAAAGAAGAGGGGGGCACCCGTCGCAAAAGTTCGGATGCCCCCTCTCGTAATGTCATTTGCAATCCGCTAGCACGTGGCTCGAACTGCTGCTAGCGCGACCCTTACGCGGCAAGGCGCTTGAGGACGTCGATGAGCAGCTCGTAGAAGCGCTCGGCAGAAGCGAGCTCCATGCTCTCGTCCGGGGTGTGGACATCGGAGAGCGTCGGGCCCACGGCGATGGCGTCCAGGCCGTGCAGGGCCTCAGCAAACAGGCCGCACTCAAGGCCAGCGTGAATGGACTCGATGCGCAGCTCGGAGCCAAAGAGCTCGCGATAGCTCTCGACAAAAACGTCGCGGACCGGCGAATGCTCGGCATAGCTCCAGCCGGGATACTCGAACTCGAACTTGGCGTCGAAGCCCAAGACATCGGCCAGCGTCTGCAGGCGGTCCTTGAACTCGTTCTGCAGTGAGGTGATCGAGGAGCGCGGGGACAGCATGATCTTGACCTGGTCGTCGGAAGTGGCGACCACGCCGATGTTGGAGGAAACCTCGACGGAGCCGTCGGTGGCGACGTTGCGGCGAATCACGCCATTAGGGGCAAGACGCAGGGCGCGGATGAGGGCAAGCGCGGACTTCTGATCCATGGCCTCGACCTCGGCGTCGTCGGCAATCTCGACGGTGCAGGTAAAGCCGGGGTCGAAGACCTCGAGCTCGGCAGTGACGTCGGCGATGATGTCCTTTGCGATCTGGGCCGCGGCCTCGGCGGCAGCGTGGTCGGCGTAAACCAGCTCGGCCTTGCACTCACGGTTGATGGCGTTGTCCTTAGTGCCGCCGTTAAAGCTAACGATGGCGGGCTCGCCGGCGACCATCAGGCGGTCGATGATGCGGGCCATGATGAGGTTGCCGTTGCCGCGCTCCAGGTGGATATCGCTGCCGGAATGACCACCCAGTAGGCCGGAGATGTCGAGCGTGAGGGTGCTGCCGGTCTTGTGCTCGCGCACGATGGGGCAGGTGTAGGTAACAACGACGCCGCCGGCGCAGCTGACGGTGGCAACGCCCTCTTCCTCGGAGTCAAGGTTAATCATGGTGCGGGCGCTAATCTGGGACTTGTCGAGCGTCTCGGCGCCGACCAGGCCAGTCTCCTCGTCGGTGGTGAATACGCACTCGAGGGCGGGATGAACGATCGAATCGTCGTTGAGCACAGTAAGCATCAGAGCGACAGCAATACCGTTGTCGGCGCCCAGGGTGGTGCCGTTAGCGGTGAGGACGCCGTCCTTGACGACCAGGTCGATACCGTCGGTCGTAAAGTCGTGCTCAACAGAGCCCAACTTGTCGCACACCATATCGATGTGGCCCTGCAGCATCACGGTCGGGGCATTCTCGGCGCCGGCAGAAGCGGGCTTGCGAATGATGACGTTGTAGACCTCGTCCTGGTACACATCGAGGCCGCGCTCCTTGGCAAACGCAACCAGGAAATCGCTGATGCCCTTCTCGTTGCCAGACCCACGGGGGATCGCGCTGACCTCCTCAAAGAAATGGAACAGCTGGGCGGGCTCGTAGCCGGTGATCTTGTAATCCATGGTGCCTCCTTGGCGCAACTGGTTAGACAGTAAGACATGCGCCTTGTATATTCCCAGACTTTGCGTGCATAAACCAGTCGAAAACGCCGAGCGCCCTTGCATCATCGGCTAACGGTGGGGAGACGCCACTTTATTAAGATAAAGCAGGTTAGACGGGCCGCGCCGAAGGGACGTTGAATCCTTCAACCAACCTCAACGCCTGTTGAACATTAATGCATACACCATTGGTATGTTTAATAAGATTCTTGTCCTCCGTCACAACGTAATCGGCATCAATGCGATTGGCGACGCCCAGCATCAGGTCGTCCTCAAAGTCATTGTGGTGGTACTTGAACACAAAGGAGTCGAAGACCTCGTCTGCACCGACCGGGGCGATGAGGGCTAGCTCGCGCATCTGTCGAACGCATGCCCAAGCCGTTTCGTCTGCCGCCGCAATGGCGTTATCGCTCAGTGAGCCAGTCTTTCTTCGGCACTCCTGCTTGATTGCCGCCGAGACAAGATATGAAACGTCTTTGACCGAAAGCGACGAGGCAAACAGGGCAATCCGCTCCGAGGCGTCGGCAATCTCGATCAGATGGACGACATTTGCCGTACGGTCGGACCTGCCAGACAAATAATCCATCCATACGTTGGTATCGATTAACAGCTTGAGGACGCCTTCTGTGCTCATAGTTCCACCCATTCGGGATAGCGCTCCGCCATGGCCTCCTCATAGAGGTCGTCATAGTCTCCCGAGAACTCAGGGATGGGGATGCCGTATTTGAGGCACGAATCGCGAACGATATGGCTGCCTTGCGCGGCCCTTGACTCCATGCGCTGGGGCTCCACTCCGTCAGAAACCGGAGCCGCCGCGTCTCCCTTCGAGGGCATGCGTCCGTTAACGACCAGATACTCCCAAAGTGTCCGAACGGCTTGTGACGGCGTCATGCCAATATGAGTCAGGACGGCGTCTCCCGCCTCTTTGAGCTGGCGATCTATACGCACGTTCATCTGAACTGGCCGCGTGTCGAGTATTGACGTAGGCATATCAGCTCCTTTGCTATACTAAATCTCGATTTTAGTATAGCACAGCAGATTGAAGCGCATTTCAATAGAAATGAGGGCGCTTCCTTATCGGAAACGCCCCCGTTATACAAGGTATGTTTAATCCCTACAGCGCACCAGAGCCGGCTTGCATCATGCCGCCGGGGCCCGAGGTCACGCCGCCACTTACGGGCGCGGCGCTGCCAGTGTGCGGTGCCGCCGGGGCGGTATCGCCACCGAGCGTGCCCGCCGGACGCGGTGCCGGAATCTCGCCCGTGCCGTGGCTAAAGACGAACTTGCCATCGGCCACGTCGCACAGGACGGTATCGCCCTCGCCCCACTCACCGGCCAGAAGCTCCTCGGACAGCGGGTCCTCGATGAGCTTTTGAATAGCACGGCGCAGCGGACGCGCACCGTTGGTGAGGTCGGTGCCCTCGGCCACGATCTTGTCATAGGCCGCATCGGTGAGCTTGATGTTCATGCCGTTGGCAATCAAACGCTGACGCAGATCGTCCACCAGCAGGTGCGCGATCTTGGTGAGATTCTCGCCCGAGAGCTTCTGGAACACCACGATGTCATCGATGCGGTTGAGCAGCTCGGGGCGGAACAGGCGCTTGAGCTCGCCCATCGCGCGGCCGCGGATCTCACTCGAGGTGAGGCCCTGCTCGCCGGTGGTGCCAAAGCCAACGCTCGCATCCTGTGCGATCTCGCGGGCGCCCACGTTGGACGTCATGATGATCACGGTGTTGCGGAAGTCGACCGTCTTGCCCTGGCTATCAGTCAGGCGACCCTCCTCCAGCACCTGCAGCAGGATGTTGAAGATATCGGGGTGTGCCTTCTCGATCTCGTCGAACAGCACGACCGAGTACGGGTGGCGACGAACGGCCTTGGTGAGCTGGCCGCCCTCGTCGTGACCGACGTAACCCGGAGGGCTGCCGATGAGCTTGGAGACCTCGAACTCGCTACCGAACTCGGACATGTCGAAGCTGATGAGTGCGTCCTTGCTGCCAAAGAGGTACTCGGCGAGCGTCTTGGCAAGCTCGGTCTTGCCCGTGCCGGTGGGACCAAGGAAGATAAAGCTGCCGCCGGGGCGACGCGGGTCCTTGAGCGGCGAGCGGCTGCGGCGCACGGCCTTGGCAACGGCCTCGACAGCCTCATCCTGACCGATGATGCGCGTCTTGAGCACGCTTTCGGTCTGCAGCAGGCGCCGGCTCTCGCTCTCGGTAAGCGAGGATACCGGCACGCCCGAAGTCACGGACACGATATCGGCGATCTGACTCACATCGATGGTGAGCGGGCTGGCGTCGAGCTCGGCGGTCCAGGCAGCCTTGGCCTCGGCGAGTTCAATCTCGGCAGCCTTCTGCTGCTCGGTGATCTCGGCGGCCTTGTTCATGTCGTCGCTCTCGGTGGCCTCCTGCGCGGCGGCCTTGAGCTCCTCTATGCGATGCTCGGCCTCGCGCACCGGCTCGGGCGCGCGGTTGGCGGCGATGCGGGCGCGGGCACCGGCCTCGTCAATGAGGTCGATGGCCTTATCGGGCAGGAAGCGATCCTGAATGTAGCGGTTGGAAAGGTTCGCGGCGGCCTCGATAGCACCCTGCGTATAGCGCACATGGTGGTGCTCCTCGTAGCGCGGCTTGAGCGCGGTCAGGATCTTGACCGTGTCCTCGACGCTCGGCTCCTCGACATCGATGGTCTGGAAGCGGCGCTCAAAGGCCGGATCTTTAGTGAGGTACTTACGGAACTCCTCGGCCGTGGTGGCACCAATGATCTGGAAAGCACCGCGCGCGAGCACGGGCTTGAGCATAGAGCTCGCATCGATAGAACCCTCGGCAGAACCGGCACCGATGATGGTGTGCATCTCGTCGATAAACAAGATGACGTCGTCGGCTTCGGTCGCCTCCTGGATCACGTTCTTGAGGCGCTCCTCAAACTCACCGCGATACTTGGCACCCGCGACAAGACCCGGCAGATCGAGCGTCCAGATATTCTGGTTCATAAGATTCTCGGGCACATTGCCAGCAGCAATCTGCTGCGCCAGGCCCTCGACGATAGCCGTCTTGCCCACGCCGGGATCGCCCAGGATAAGCGGATTGTTCTTGGTGCGGCGCGAAAGGATCTCCATCATGCGCTGGACTTCCTTTTCGCGGCCAATCACGGGATCGAGCTCGCCGTCGCGCGCCTTCTGCGTGAGGTTGGTGGCGAACTGCTTGAGCGTGTCGGTGCCGCCCCCCCTTTGCTGAGAGGCATCCGAGCCGCTAAAGAACGGCAAGCCCGCACCGGGGCGACCGGCGCCGGCTCCGGCGAGCGGACGCTTCTTGTCCTGATCCTTGGCGGTGAGTTTCTCGATAGCCTTTTTGATGGAGGCGGACGACACACCCAGGCGCATGAGGATGTCCATGGCCATGCCGTTGCCCTCTTCGACGATGCCGATCAGCAAGTGCTCGGTCGACACGTAGGTCTGGTTGTTCTCACGCGCCACGCGGAAGGAGCGCTCCATCACGCTAATGACGAGCGGCGTAAAGGCAAGCTTGGCAGCCTCGGTCTCCTCGCTGGGCTCGGGAACCGTGGTCTGGACCTCTTTGAGGGTATCCATGATGTCGTCGTAGGAGATATCGAGCGAACGCAGAGCCTCGGCGGCAATGCCCTCGTCCTCCTTGGCGAGTGCGAGCAGCAGGTGCTCGGTACCCACCTTATTTGAGTGAAGATCGAGCGCTTCTTGCTTGGCCATGGACATGACCTTACGCGCGCGATCGGTAAAACGGTCTAACATGCTAGTTCCTCTTAGACGAGCTAGTTTTTTTCAAACGCAAAGCGCCACTCGTGGCGGCGCTTTGGTCTCTTTACCCATATGGAGTATATGTTAACCGCTGGGGCCTTTTCCGCATGCAGCCATACGACAACGTCTACAAAAAAGGAATTGCCAGGTGCGTCTGCATCGGCCCAACGAGCGTGGATTTTCGGACACCCATTCCACGAGCGTGGATAATCTCCCGTTTTGAGCCCGTAAACAGGCCAAAAACGGGAGATTATCCACGTTCATGTTTTGCGGATCAGTTTCATTTGCACCAATTAGCTGGTGTGGCGCCAGCGAGGGTCGGTGAGCGTACGCGCCACACCCAGGCCAACGGGCAAAAACGCCACGATGAGCACTGCACGCACAAACCAGCCGAGCATATTGACCGTGTCGAAGGTGCACATGTAATACATCGAGCGATACAGATACAAGCCCGGCACCATAATGACAATCGATGGCACCGTGAGGGCGATACGTGGGTAGGTGAGCTTGATTTCGGCTAAGCTCGCGAGCAGCCCCGATACCAGCGCGCCAATAAACGCTGCCGCCTCGGGAGGCATACCTACGCTCAGGCCCAGGAAGGGAAACAGCGCCGGCGCATCGACGAGCGTAAGGCGCAAGGTATTGGACACGGCGCCGATCAGCCCAGCTGCCGCGGCCATCTTTACCGGGCTGTTGAACATCACCGAGAAGCCGAATACGCCAACGAAGCTCATCACCACGCGCAGGAGCGTAAGGGCAAGCGGCGAAAGGCCGAGCGGGGCAAAATCATCCGGTGCCAGCCCCACACACTCTGCAACCATCCAGCCCACAAGGGTCGCCATCACAATAATCGACACGGCATACGAAAGACGCTCAATGCCGCTTCGCATATCGAGCTTAGCGATGTCGAGGCCTGCCGTAATGAGGGGAAAGCCGGGAATCACAAAGAGCATGGCGCCGATATAGCCTTCTTGGTGCGACATTGCCCCCGGTACGACCTGGCCAAGGCCGAGCAATGCCAGCAGATACGAAACGCAAGCGAGCGCAACGCCAATCGTCAGCGCGCTAAACTGGCCAAGACCCTGCTTGAGAATATGAGAGCGAGCAAAGTTGCCAACACCAGCGCCTACGAATGCGCAGGCCATCTCGATAGGGCCGCCGCCGAGCAAAAAGACGAAGGCGCCGCAAGCACAAGCTGCCGCAAGGCCCTGTTGCCAGGGAGAGTAATCGGGTTTTGAACTCTCAACGGTCTTGAGCATCTCGTGGTATTCGTGCACGGTAAACCGGCGCCCATACGTCTCGATTTCCTTTAGGAAGCTCTCCATCATCCAAATGCGATGGGTATTGACTCCCGTTGTGGGCAGGCTGACAACCTCGTTAAAGCAGTGGCCATCTTCGATGCAGGTGCACTCAAACGACAGAAGACTTAAGTCAACGTGGACGGTGACACCGAGTACGGCGGCAACGCGATTCATGGTATCGCGTACACGCCAGGCACCCGTTCCGCTCGCGAGCATAAGCATACCGGTGCGGCAGATGATGGATGACTTATCGGTGAGCGGCGCATCGACGGCAAGCTCATCGCCTGCCGTCACGATCTGGTGCCAGTCTGTTTTCATATGGAGTGCGCCGGCACGAACACCGTGGTGCATGGGGGCTCTCGAAAGCAGCGAGTCAAGGCGCGAAGACTGTGGGGGCTCCGTTGATCCGACCTCGTCCTCGTCGGGCTCTTCATCAACAAGGTCGAAAGTATCGAGCGCCGCCGGCTCGCGACGGTCGATCAATTCCTCGTCCTCATCATCAAAGTAGTTGAACTGATCGAGCATGTCCTCTTCGATTGCACGCTCGCTCGCGTCGTCCATATAGACGCTCCCTTCCTGCCGACTAACTCCCATCCTAGGCAGCGACGGCTAAAGGAAACATAAAACAGACGACTGTCATGCATGGAAGGCGTAAACCCCCAATGCACCGGTAGACCCCAGGCGGCTAGGACCGTCCCCAAGTGCCGGCACAAGAGGAACGTCCCTAAGTGCCAACCAGGGCAACGCCACAGGTAGAGGACGGACAGCGAAAGCCCGCCAGAGCGAGCAAGGTGCCTTCAAGCAAAATGGCGCCGCAGGTTGAGCATAAGTCAGCGAGCGGGTCGCATTTGAGACAAGGTGACGTGAAACGAAAGGGCGCTGACCTTCTGGTCGCGCCCTTGAAGTTGAACGTCAGATTGTCCAAATGCGGCCCGCGCAGCGTCGAGCCGTTACGCGGTTCTACGAACCGCGTAACTAGTTAGTACATCTTTGCGCCGGCGGGGATGGAGGCGTCGAGCTGGATCAGGTTGAGACGCTCCTCACCATCCTCCTCGTGGATAGCGCTGATGAGCATGCCGCAGCTGGGAATGCCCATCATCTTGCGCGGAGGCAGGTTGGTGATGGCGAGCAGCGTCTTGCCGACCAGGTCCTCGGGCTCATAATAACCGTGAATGCCGGAGAGGATGGTACGATCGGTGCCAGTGCCGTCGTCGAGCGTAAAGTTCAGCAGCTTCTTGGACTTCTTGACGGCCTCGCACGCCTTGACCTTCACAGCGCGGAAATCGCTCTTGGAGAAGGTATCGAAGTCGACGAACTCCTCAAACAGCGGCTCGACGGCGATCTTGGAGTAATCAACCGTGGGCTTGAGCGGCTTGACGAACGGGCTCGCGGTGTTGCCGGCCTCGGCAGCCTTAGCGGCAGCGGCACCGGACTGGAAACCCTTCTCGGGCTTCATGTGCGGGAACAGTAGCACGTCGCGGATGGAAGCCTGGTTGGTGAGCAGCATGACCACGCGGTCGATACCGATACCGATGCCGCCCGCGGGAGGCATACCGTACTCGAGGGCGCGCACGTAGTCCTCGTCGTACTCCATGGCCTCGTCGTCGCCGCCAGCCTTCTCAGCCATCTGGGCGGCAAAGCGCTCGGCCTGGTCGACCGGGTCGTTGAGCTCGGAGAACGCGTTGGCGTACTCGTGGCCGGCGATAACCAGCTCAAAGCGGTGCGTCAGGCGCGGGTCGTCCTCAAAACGCTTGGCGAGCGGGCTGACCTCGATGGGGTAATCGCACACGAATGTCGGGTTGACGATGGTGTCCTCGCCCAGCTCATCGTAAACCTCGGCGATGATCTTGCCGGCGGTCCACTCGGGCTTAATCTCCAGGCCCTTCTCGCGTGCGGCGGCAGCAAGCTCCTCGACCGGCGTGTCGATGGTGACCTGCTTGCCGAGCACGTCGGAGACGATGTCGGTCATGGGACGGCTGGCCCACTCACCAGAAAGGTCGATGGTCTGGCCCTGGTACTCGATGACCTCGGGATTGCCGATGGCCTTGTTAGCCGCCTTAATAACGCCCTGGGCGAGCGCCTTCATGCCCTCGAGGTCGGAGAAGGCACGGTAGGCCTCCATCGTGGTGAACTCGGGATTGTGGGTAAGGTCCATGCCCTCGTTACGGAAGATACGGCCGATCTCGAACACGCGCTCAAAACCACCGACGATGCAGCGCTTGAGGTGCAGCTCGGTGGCAATACGCAGGTAGCACTCCTGATCGAGCGCGTTGAAGTGCGTGATGAACGGCTTGGCAGTAGCGCCGCCCTGGATGGTCTGCAGGATGGGGGTCTCGACCTCCATGTAGCCGTCGGACTCCATAAAGCGACGGAAGGTGGAGAGGATCTGCGAACGCTTACGGAAGGTCTCGCGAACGTCGTCGTTGGCGATCAGGTCGACATAGCGCTGGCGATAGCGGGTCTCCTTGTCGGAAAGACCGTGGAACTTCTCGGGCAGCGGACGAACGGCCTTGGCAAGCAGGGTCGCGCTCTTAGGGGCAACGGAAAGCTGGCCGCGCTGGGTGCGCACGACCACGCCGGTCACGCCCAGGATGTCGCCCAGATCGAGGGACTTGAGCGTATTCCAGGCAGCCTCGTCCATGTCGTTGATTCGGCAGAACAGCTGAATCTCGGCAGTCGCATCGCGCACGACGATGAACATGATCTTGCCCTGACCGCGCTTGGCGACCACACGGCCGGCGATCTTCACGACGTCCTCGGTGTCCTCGCCATCGGCAAGCTCGGCGTACTTAGTCTCGATATCGGCAACGTAGTCCTCAAGCTCAGAGTGCTCGGGATAGGGGTTCTGGCCCGCCTCGAACAGGGCGGCGCGCTTGGCCAGGCGGGTGGCGCGCTCGTCGTTGAGCGTCGATGCCTGATCTGCGGCGTTCTGGTTCTCTGCCATAAGTTAGCTCCTCAAACTAAAACGCTCCCCAGGATTCGGTCCCAGGGAGCGAAAACATACCTTTACGCGGGACCGTGGTCTAGCGTGCAATCTTGGCGATGGTGTAGACGCGGGTCTTGCCGGAAGGCGTAACGACCTCGACGGAGTCGCCCTCGCCGTGACCGATGATGGCGTGGCCGACCGGAGACTCGTTGGAAATCTTGTGCTCGAGCGAGTTGGTCTCGGTGGTACCGACGAGCGTGACTTCCATGACCTCACCGTTGGGATCAATCAGAGAAACGGTGGAACCGATGGAGACGGTCAGATCACCTGTGGTGGCAGCAACCTGAGCGTTGGCAAGGATGGCCTGGATCTCGGCAATACGAGCGGCGTTCTGGGCCTGCTTGTCCTTGGCGGCATCGTACTCGGAGTTCTCCGAAAGGTCGCCGAACGCGCGGGCTTCCTTGATGTCCTCGACGATCTCCTTGGCGTAATCGCCCTCACGCCAAGCGAGCTCCTCGACGAGCTTCTGGCGGCCCTCAGCGGTCAGTACGATCTGGCTTGCGTCCATACGGATATCTCCCCAACTCTGATCAAACAATCAACTGTCAACAAAACGAAAAAGACCGGCTAGCCTGCGGGCAAGCCGGTCAGGTGCTCACCCCAAAGGGATGGGACTACTCTGCGTCCGCGTCGCTGTCCTCTGCCTGCTTCTTCTTGGCAGCAGCGAGCTTGGCCTCGAGCTCAGCGATCTCCTTGTCCTCCTCGGACTGCTCGACCACGACCTCCTCGGCCTGCTTGGTCTCGGCCTTATCGTCGCCCTCCATACCCTCGCGGATATTCTTGACGGTAGAGCCGAGGGACTTGCCGAGCTTCGGCAGGTTCTTGGGCCCGAAGATAATCAGGACAACGACGAGAATAATGATGAGCTCAGGAGCCCTCAGTCCAAACATGTAGACCTCCACAATACAGCGAGACAAGCTCGAATGAGTATACCGCGGGTATCGCGGTATCACAACAGTAGCTAAAAAAAGGGACCGCAAGAAGCGATCCCTCCTCATGCTCTGGTCGGGTTGACTGGATTTGAACCAGCGACCCCTGCGTCCCGAACGCAGTGCTCTACCAAACTGAGCCACAACCCGTTAGCTCGACTATAGTAACAAAGATTTCCGTCGTGTGCTAGAGAAATTTTTACTACTTTGGCACTTCGATGCGAACCGTGTTGGGAATGAGCTCCGTCGCGCAGGACCACCAGCCGTTTTGCAGGGCAGCGTCGGCAAGCCTTTCGGCCGTGGCGGCGGTGTCGCAAATGGCAAATGAGCAGGCACCCGATCCGCACACATCTACAGCAACGGTGCCGTCCTGTTTACGCAGCCAATCGAGAACCATTTGAATCTGCGGCTCCATCTGTGCGGAAATGACACCTAGGTTGTTATGGATGAGCGCATATGCCGTCTCGGCATCACCAGCATGCAAGGCAGAAGCTATCGCGCCGGGCTTGTCTGCAGGCACCGGAGCCTCGTCAAAACGTCGATAGGCTTCAATTGTTGAAACGCTTGCCTCGCGCGGCTTGACCAACACGACGGGCGTTGCGGGCAGCGCGGGATACTCAGTTGCCAGCACGTCTCCCCCACCTACGTAGAACGCAAGGCTCGCGTGCAAAAAGAACGGGACGTCAGCACCAATACCCCGCGCAATGTCGTCGAGCGCGGGGTCGGTGCGATCAATTCCCCAGAGCTCCGCCAAGGCGACAATGACCGCGGCCGCATCCGTCGAGGGGCCGCCCAAGCCGGCGCACAATGGAATGCGCTTCTCAATCGTCACGCAGATGTTTGCCTCGCGACCATAATGCTCGGCCATAGCAACCGCAGCCCGATACGCCGTATTCTTTTGCATGGGAAAATCTGATGCCGGAACCGTCTGGACGGTCAGCGCCTGCGCCGGCGCGACCGTCACGGAATCGGAAAGACCGACGGCTGCCATCAGGGAATCGACCCTGTGGTAGCCGCGGTCATCGCGCTCGGTATGAACCCCCAGGTAGAGGTTAATCTTTGCCGGCGCGGAAAGAGTCAGGGACCGATCGGTCACCGTTAGTGCTCCTCGAGCTGATTGCCGAGCGGGGTAAAAATGTGCTCACCGCTCTCGGGGTCGAACAGCTCGACCTGCCCGGTGAGGACATCGATATACTGGTAGGACTGACGCGACTTGCGGCCGCGACGTTCGTCAACCTCGACGATAAAGACGGCGGGGTGGACGCTCTTGATGGTGCCCATGCGCTCGACGACGCGGGTGCGGCCCATGTTGGCCTTCACCTTGACGCGATCGCCCACCATATCGGTCAGCTTCTCGTGGATGTCGTCGACGTGATTGACTTCCATCTCTTCCATGAACAGGGCCTCCAGAAGGTGCAATTCAAAAAGGGGATAATACCCCTAAGATAGACAAAACTCTAATACTATAGCACCCTGCTGCCGCCATATGCAAGTAGCTAAATAAACCCCGTCCCAAATACGTACCAGACGACAACCTCGCATGACCAGTTGTTACGCGGTTTGGTAAAACCGCGTAACCTAAAGGTTGTCCGTGTCCAAGACGATGGTGAATGGGCCGTCGTTGACCAAGTCGACTTTCATATCGGCGCCAAAGATGCCGTGCGCCACGTGTTCGACATCTTGACGAACGAGCGTCAGGAAGTACTCGTAGAGCTCGTTGGCAACATCGGGCGCGCCTGCATCGGTAAACGACGGACGGCGACCGTGGCGGCAGTCAGCGAACAGCGTGAACTGCGACACCACGAGCACCTCGCCGTCGACATCGGCAAGTGCCAGGTTGGTCTTGCCGTTCTCGTCCTCGTTGATGCGCAAGCCCCGGAGCTTGCCCCACAGCTTATCGGCCTCGGCGCGCGTGTCGCCGTGGCCCACGCCCAGCAGCACCAGATAGCCGCGCCCAATTTTGCCCACGCACTCGCCGTCGACCGTCACGCCGGCGTTGAGTACGCGCTGCACCACCGCACGCACGGCCTACTCCTCGCCCGTCAGTTTGGCGGACAGATGCTCGAGCGCGTGGAAACGATGGCTGATGGCGTTCTTCTCGTCCGCCGTCAGCTCGGCCATGGTCTTGCCCGGCGTGTCGACCGGCAGGAACAGCGGGTCATAGCCAAAGCCGTGATCGCCGCGGCCCTCGTGTGCGATAACGCCCTCGCAGGCGCCCTCGCCATAGGTGACCAGACCATCCGTGTCGATAAGCGCAACGACGCTCATAAAGCGCGCGGTGCGGTCCTCGTCCGCCACGCCTTCCAGGTTAACGAGAAGCTTGGCGTTGTTGGCGGCATCGTCTCCGTGCACGCCCGCATAGCGCGCGCTATACACGCCCGGCTCGCCGTCAAGCGCGTCGACGACCAAGCCCGAATCGTCGGCAATGGCCATGAGCCCCGTCTCTTCGACGGCAGCCTGCGCCTTGATGATGGCGTTCTCCAAAAACGTCGTGCCGTTTTCCTCGGGGTCCTCAAAATCGCCCAGCTGGCCGAGCGCCACAAAGCGAACCTCGGGCATGACCTTGCCCAAAATGGCCTCGATCTCGGTGAGCTTATGGGCGTTGCCCGTTGCCACGACAATGGTCGCCGCCGGGTCGAGGGTGTCGATGTCGATCTTCTCAAGTGCCATGAGTGGTCTCCTTGTCTCTATAGCAATGCCGCGCCGAGGGCGACGAGGGCCTCCGCCTCTCCCCTCTCAATCAACGGCAGTCTTATACTTCGACGTTTTCCCAGATAAAACCTGCCAAAATAAACCTGTCCCTTTTTGGCAGGTTAGGCGAGGGCCTGGCGCTGGAGCTCGATGAGCTCGGCGATGCCTTTGTCGCCCAGGTCGAGCAGGGCGTTGAGGCGCTTACGGTCAAAGGGCGCCTGCTCGCCGGTGCCCTGGAGCTCGATCATCTCACCGGTGTCGGTGGCGACGAGGTTCATGTCGACTTCGGCATGGCTGTCCTCGGAATAATCGAGGTCAAGCAGCGTATTGCCGTCGACAACGCCCATAGAGATGGCAGCAACCTGGCCCGTGAGCGGGATGCGCTCGATCTTGCCGGCCTCGACCCACATAGCAAGGGCGTCGTGCAGCGCCACCCAGGCACCGGTAATGCTCGCCGTACGCGTGCCGCCATCCGCCTGGATCACATCGCAGTCGACGGTAACGGTGTACTCGCCGAGCGCCTTCATGTTGACGACGGTACGCAGGCTGCGGCCAATGAGGCGCTCAATCTCCATGGAGCGGCCCTTGCGGTTGGCGTGCTCGCGCTTGCAGCGCTTGCCGGTCGATGCCGGCAGCATGGCATACTCTGCGGTTACCCAACCGGCCTTGGCACCCTTGCGCCAGCCCGGCACGCCCTCCTCGATGGTGGCGGCACAAAGCACGCGCGTGTCGCCGAACTCGGCAAAACACGAGCCGTGGGCGTGCTTCATGACGCCACGGGTGAGCTTAACGGGGCGCAACTCGTTGGCGGCGCGACCGTTGGCGCGGTTGACCTGCATGTACTCCATAGAAAAATCCTTTCGGCAAAAGGTGTGGCGAAGGCTCTGACGGCGGCCTTACATCTATTTCAGCTCATCGATATCGATATGCTCAATGCTCTTGAGCGGCTGACCAAAGATAAAGCTGCCCGCCACCGCAAACTCGGCAATGTTATCGGCCGTCGTGGCAAAACGATGCTGCGGCTCGGCGGCGTCGCCCGCCAGCTGCTCGCGGCGCGTGAGAATATCGGTCAGCTCGCGCGTGGTCTCCTCGGCGGAACTCACGACGCGCACCCCAGGCCCCAGCGCATGGCGGATAGGTCCCACCAACAGCGGAAAATGCGTACAGCCGAGCACCACGGTATCGATACCGTGGTCGCGCAGTGGCTCAACCGTGGCACCCACCAGCGCACGCACGGCAGGCGTATCGAAGATGTCCTCGTTCTCGAGCCACTGCTCTTGCAGATGCGCACCCGAGGCGAGCTCGTGTTCGACAACCTCAACAAAGCTCGAGGCGGGGCAGCCGTATACGTCGACGCCGGCATCTAGGTCCTGAATGGCGCGCGTGTAAGCGCCCGAGCGAATGGTGAGGTTGGTGGCGAGCACGCCCACGCGACGCGTGCGGGTGCTGTTGATTGCCGCACGGGCACCCGGCGCGATCACGCCGATCACGGGAACGTCGAGCACCTGCTGGGCCAGACGCAAGGCCGCAGCTGTCGCCGTGTTGCAGGCGATGACCATAATCTTGACGTCGTGCTTCGACAGCCAACGGCCCGCCTGCAACGCAAACGAGCGCACCTCATCCTCGGTGCGCGTGCCGTAGGGGCAGCGTTTGGTGTCGCCGAAGTAGTAGACGGACTCATGCGGCAGCGCCGTCGCGATGGCGCGCGCAACCGTCAGACCACCCAAACCAGAATCGAACACGCCAATCGGGCGCGTGTCGCCTGCCGGATTCTCGATATCGGACATTACCTCACCAGTCTCTCTCGAAAAGACATGTCCAAGTGCGGCGACGCCGCGCTACGAACGCGCCGCGACCAGCAGCTCTGCCGTCGCCGCCCAACCGTCGACAATTTTGCCGCGCGTAACGAAAGCGTTCTCGCAAGCAGCCAGGAACTCGGGCGCGCCGGCGCTCGTCAGGCCATTCTCGACCAGGCAGAACGTGCCCACGTGATCGGCCATGTAGAAGTCGGACTCGGAGTCGCCGAGCGCGAGCGTCTCCTCGCGCTCGATCCCCAGGTGCTCGCAGAAACGTGCGATGGCAACGCCCTTGTTGAGGCCCGCGGGGTTGATGTTGAATGCGCGACCGTCCTCGACGCGATCGAGCTCGAGCGTCGTCGGCTTGGACAGATGCGTCAGGTGACCGTTACAGGCCCACACCAGGCCGCAGCCGGCCTCGTCGAGGATGGCCTGCGCCTCGTCATCGGGGATGTCGCCGCGCATGCCGACGGTAACCTCGCGGTACTTGTAGCCGGTCGACATGTCGTTGTGATACTCGATCCTGTGCGGCCAGCGGGCGAGGATCTTCTCGCACACGCCAGTCTGCTCGATCACCTGGTGCGGCGTGAGACCGCAAGATGGGTCGTAGGGCATATCGCCGGTCAGATACTCCCAATCGTTGGCCTTGAGATCGTACATGACCAGGCCACCCATCTCACCAATGTAGGAGTTGAGGCCGAGCACGCGCGCATCCTCGTGGATCATGGTGCGGTTGCGGCCCGAGGTGGGAACCACTTGGATGCCGGCGCGAGCAAGTGCCACGACAGCCTCGACGAGCTTGGTCGAGGGGTTGCCGTCGTTGTCGCGCAGCACGCACGAGCCGGGTGCGAGCATCGTAGCATCCAGGTCGGTAAAGACGTACTTAACCTTGGCCAAGCGCTCGCGCATCTCGCCCGAAAGCTCGGCGACGGTCGGCAGGGTGTTGTGGGACATGGTTACTCCGTTTACGTAGAAGGGTTTGGGCTTGGACGGCATGTTTTGATTGAGGGAACACGTTTATGGCGACAGCGCACTCAGGGCGCCTTCGCCATCATGGTTCATTAGTCAAACTGGGTAACATCGATCAGGCGATTGGCCAACGAAAGGTCGCTCTCGATGGGCACGAACTCGTCGCCCACGTGCATGAGCTCCTCGTCACCCTTTGCCAGCAGCAAGACAATGGTGGGAGCATTGGGGTTGACGTACTCCTCGCGCGCCGCCTTGAACGCCGCATGCACAGCGGCTTCACGGTCGAGGATGATCTCGTTCGGCGTATCGTCGGGAACATGCTCGGCAAGCTCGCGACAGACCTTCATCGGGTCCTCGTGAGCCGGGTCCTCGTTGGCAAAGATCATCAGGTCGGAATATGGTGCGGCCTCGCGCGGAAGCTGCTCGCGGCGCTCCTGCGCCTTGCCGCCGGCAGCGCCAAACACTGCAATGACTGGACTAGTGGGAAACGCGCGCTTGACCGACGAGAAAAGCGAACGGAACGAAAGCTGGTTGTGCGCATAGTCAACGACGCAGATCACGCGGCCGTCCTTCGACTCCACGACCTCCATACGGCCCGGCACACGCAGTTTGGAGAGGCCCTTTTTGATAGCCTCGATACCGATGCCGATCTCGCGCGCAGCGGCGATAGCGACCAACGCGTTTTCCACGTTAAAGTCGCCCGCGATGCCCAGCAGGACCTTCTCCCCCGCCTCGGACTCGTCAGCACACAGGCCATGCAGGTTAAACTCGATGCTAAAGCCGAGCACGCGGACATCGCTTGCCCACAGGCTTGCCTCGGGATGCTCGACGCCAACGGTCACCAAGCGCTCGGCCGTCGACGCTGCCTCCAGCACACGGTCAACCTCTTCGGTGCCCAGATTCACCACGGCGGTCTTTGCCTGGTCAAAGATCCTGAGTTTGCTCTCAAAATAATCCTCAAACGTGGGGTGTTCGATCGGCGAGATGTGGTCGCGGCCGATGTTGAGGAAGCACGCCACGTCAAACGGCAGATTCTCGACGCGTTGGTACTTGAGCGCCTGGCTCGAGACCTCCATGACCATGGACTGGCGACCGGACGTGCGGCAGTTGGCGATATGGCGCCAGACCTCGGGGGCCTCGGGCGTGGTGTTGGTGCTCTCGTAGCACTCGATACCATCGTCGGTACTCACCGAGCCGATGATGCCGCAGGACTCGCCCGCCGCCTTGATAATCGACTGGAGCATAAAAGCGGCAGTGGTCTTTCCCTTGGTACCGGTGATGCCCACGATCTTGACGTCGTGGTCGGGACGGTCGTAGACCTCCGGCGGCAACAGGGCCATGGCCGTGCGAACGCTATCAACAACCAGCATCGCAGCACCGCTCTCCTGCGCCAGCGGTTCCAGAGACTCAACCAGCGACTCTTCGCACACAAATGCGACGGCGCCCGCATCGAGCGCCATGCTCAAAAACGCGGGCTTAAAGGCAGCGCCTTTGCAAAAGAACACGTCACCTGCCGAGACCGCGCGCGAATCAAACGAGCAGCCGGTCACGGCACGCTCGTCAACCTGCTCTGATGCGCGCAGCTCGCCGAACACATCGAGAAGCTTGGCAAGCGTATCGACCGTGGTCACGGTCGCGGAATCCGAATGGTGCATCTTTCACCTTTCTCAGCCATTTGGCAGGGACGGTTTTTATAGTAACTGAAACGCACCCACGCAAAAACGGCTCCCGGAGGAGCCGTTACGCGCAGGCGTTCGTAAGCCGAGGCTAGGCAGCCTGAACAGCGGGCTGGTCCTCGTCGATAAAGAAGCGCTTGTACCACACCAGGAACACGAGCGGCGTATAGATCTTGCGCTGGAAATCGCCCTTGCCCGCAAAGTGCAAATCGAGCAGGTGCATGAGCTCGTCGGTATCGAAGAACTCGCTTGCCCACGGCGCGGTGAAGTACTCCTTGACATAGTCGTACCACTTTTGCTCGCGCAGCCAGTAGACAATCGGCACCGGGAAGCCCACCTTGGGACGGGTGGCCCACTCATCGGGCAGCGACTTGTTGGCAGCGTGGCGGAGTACCTGTTTGTTGCCGTTCTCGTTGATGCGGTAGCGGTCGGGAATGTGCTCGGCGAACTCCATGACTTTGCGGTCCAGGAAGGGCACGCGCAGCTCCAGCGAATGTGCCATGCACATCTTGTCGGCCTTGAGCAGAATGTCGCCCGGGAGCCACATGTTCATGTCCAGGTACTGCTTCTTGACCAGCTCGGGCTGGCCCTTCACGCGTGCGTAGATGGGTGCAGCGAGCTCAAAGGCGCCGTCGCCGGTGTTGTACTCGGGCTTGAGCACGCCGTCGACCTCGCGCTCCGGCCATACCAGAGCCTGTCCCAGGAACGACTTCTCGGGGATCTCGGCACCCTTGACCAGGAAGTTATGTCCCTTGAAGTACGGCATATGCAGCGCCAGGTTACCGAGCGCGCGACGGATGGGCAGCGGCACCATCTTTTTGTACTTGCGGACCGGAACCGTGTCCTCGTAGTAGGCGTAGCCGCCAAAGAGCTCGTCGGCGCCTTCGCCCGAAAGCACGACGGTGACGTCCTTGCGGGCCATCTCGGCCAAGAACCACAGCGGCACGGAAGACAGGTTGGACTGCGGCTCGTCCATGTGATACTGGATGTCCTCGAGCGCACCGAAGAACTCGTCGGCGGTAATCATCTTGCGGACATTCTCGACGCCGAGCTTGTCAGAAAGTTCCTTGGCGTAGTTAGTCTCGTTGAAATTCTTGTAATCGAAGCCCACCGAGAAGGTCTTGTCGGGCATGAGGCAAGCGGCGATGTAGCTGGAGTCGACGCCGCCGGAGAGGAACGACGCGACCTTGACGTCGGCGATGCGATGGGCCTCGACGCTCTCGTGCACGACCTCATCCAGCTCGTCGACGTACTCCTCGAACGGCTTCTCGACGGCAGAGTAATCGCAATCCCAGTAGCGCTCGATGTTCATCTTGCCGGTCGGGATGTCTACGGTAAAGTAATGCGCCGGCGGCAGCTTGTAGACACCCTCGAAGAAGGTCTCCTCGGTTGCCGAATACTGCAGCGTCATGTACGGACGCAGGGCCTTTTTGTTGACCGCCTTGTGGAAGTGCGGGTAGTCCAGGAAGCTCTTGATCTCGGAACCAAAGAGCACGCCCGGAGCGCCGTCGCCCGCATCGGCCATGGGATAGTAGTAGAGCGGCTTGATGCCAAAGATATCGCGGGCGCCAAAAAGCTTGTTCTTCTTCTTGTCCCAGATGACGAAGGCGTACATACCGCGCAAGCGATCGAGTACTGCCTCGCCCCACTCCTCGTAGCCGTGCAGGAGGCTCTCGGTGTCGGCGCCGCAGTGGAACTTGTAGCCCTTGGCCTCGAGCTCGGAACGGAGTTCTTGGAAGTTGTAGATCTCGCCGTTGAAGACAATGACGACGCTACCGTCCTCGTTGGCCATGGGTTGGGCGCCAGCCTCGGTCAGGTCGAGGATCGACAGACGGCGGAAGCCGAGGGCAACGCGGCCGTCGATAAACTGACCGCCCATGTCGGGACCGCGATGGACGATGCGGTCCATCATCTTGGTGAGTACCTCGGATTGGTTATCCGTCCCACCGACAAAACCGACAAAACCGCACATATACTATCCCCTCTGCTGTTGCTGGGCATCAAATCGAATCAGTAGCTTTTGAGTATACCCGAGGGCGTAAAGAGGGGCGGAATGTTCAGGCAATCTCAACTGAATCAGCTCCGCTGTGACACGCGACGGTTACCTTTAATGGATATGAGATGAATGAGGCGATTGTTTTGCTATACTCTCTCCGCACGGGCGATTGGCGCAACGGTTAGCGCAGGTGCTTTACACGCACAAGGCTGGGGGTTCGAATCCCTCATCGCCCACCACTGATTTGGAAACGGTCCTCGAAAGGGGACCGTTTTTTGTTTGGGCCCATTTCATGGGATTCGAACCCGCAAGGGTGCGGAGCTGAGGAAACGCGAAGCGTTTTCCAGCGCAGCACGCGAGGGCCGTAGGCCCGAAGCGAGAGCGGGCGGCGTCAGCCGCACGCGACATCCCTCATCGCCCACCACTGAATTGTTAGGCCTCCAGCGATGGAGGCCTTTCTTTTTTTCAGGCCCAGCGCATGGGATTCGAACCCGCCAGCACGTCTGTCACAAAGGCCGTGGCCAGAAAATGGCAAAAATGAGTACTGCTACCTTGCTTACAACATATCAAAAGATAGTATTTGCTTAAGTTACGCAACATATGTCCATTATAAGGACTAACAATTAGATCAAAATCGTGCATTCATCGCCATTTCGACGGTGGCGCGCGCAGACGTGGTGTAAGAGCGTCCCGAGGTCCGTCGCTGCA
>NZ_QSKB01000011.1:0-70781 GCF_003469085.1 Collinsella sp. AM29-10AC | reverse complement strand
CTTGCAGCGACGGACCTCGGGACGCTCTTACACCACGTCTGCGCGCGCCACCGGGCAGTGGTCAAAAAGGGCCAAATATGAGTACTGTCACCAAATTAGTAGCATCGATTTTCCGGTCCAGAGCAGCAAAATCGCCTTGTTTGGAGCCCGATCGCGACTCTGAAGAACGAAAATCGATGCACTTTTGGCCTCTGGCACCGATTTTTGAGGCCATTTGGCTGCCACCAAACTGGTAACAGTACTCATATTTGGCCCTTTTTGACCACCGGGTTTCCGGCAGGCCCCAAAAGCGGGCCCGAATCGCTCGATCCGGGCCCGCTGGGGGTAGCGAGCACAATCGAGGTGTAAGAAGCAAGAGAGGGCCATCGCCTAGAATCGTCAGCGCCTAGATATTCAACGAGAGGAAAGACAATGGTCCGCAGCGACATGCTACCCCAGCCGGACCGGGGGCTCGGCCTCGACCGGCCCCAGACCGAGGCATTTCACCGACGAGTTCAAGAGGAAGATAGTCGATCTCCACAACGCCGGAAAGCCCAGGCGCGAGGCCATGGACGAGTGCGACCTCGACAAGAGCACCGTGGAGAGGCGGGTCAAGTCGATAAACGAGACCGGCTCGCCGCGCGCCGCCGACAACCGCACGCCCGAGTAGAACCGGATCCTGGAGCCCGAGCGCGAGAACCGCAGGCTCCGGATGGAGGTCAACGTCTTAAGACGAGCGGCGCCAGCATACGCTCGGAAGTCAGGGCCATGGCGGCCAACGGGGGGCCGCTGCCCCATATCGGCGCAGCGCTGGCATCGAGGCCTTCTGACCTGTGTCAAGATTTCGGACACGCATGCTCGAGAAATCAAGCGGCCATAGGCATGGCCTCGAGCTTGGGCTCGGTTCTCTCGAAGAAGGCCGCCATGGCCTCGGCCGGCACCTTGTAGCCGATCGTCGAGCGGGGCCTTCGGCGGTTGTAGTACGCCTCGATGAACTCGGCCACCGCGTTGTCGTGGCAGTTGCCGGCGCGGCTGCAGGACAGCCGCACGTCGTTGTCGCGCGCCCATTCGGCCAGAAGCCTGCTGGTGTACTGGGCGCCGCGGTCGGCGTGGAATATCGCGTTGCCGGCCACGTAGCCGCGCGATTTGGCCGACGCCAGCGCCGAAACCACGATGTCGGCGGTCATGCGCTCGGAGAGCGACCAGCCCACCACCATGCGGGTGTTGAGGTCGATGACCGTCGACAGGTACAGCCATCCCTCGCCGGTGCGCAGGTAGGTGATGTCGCCCACGAGCTTGCAGGTTGGAACGGGACTGGTGAAGTCGCGGCGCACCAGGTCGGGCCGGGGCCTGGCCTTCGGGTCGGGGATGGTGGTGCGCTTCCTGGCGTTGGGCGTGCAGCCGCGTATTCCCAGCTCGCGCATCAGCTTGCGCACCCTGTACAGGGTCAATCCGGAGAACTCGCCGGGCAGGAAGCATTTCACGAACCGGAAGCCGAACCTGCGGTCCGACTCCAGCCACACGCGCCGGACCGCCTCGCGCTCGGCCGACCAGTCTTCTCGCGGGCAGCCGTTGGAGAGCCACGAGTAGAAGCCCGATCGGCTCACGCCGAGCACGCGGGCCATCATTTTCACCGGGAATTCGGCCTTCTCCGCCAACATCATCCGGTAGCATGCGGCTACGCCTGGCTTTTGGCGAAGAAGGCCGCGGCTTTTTTCAAGAAGGCATTCTCCATCTCGAGCTCGCGTATGCGCCTTTTCGCCTCGCGAAGCTCGCGGTCCTCGGCCTTGGGGTCGGGCCCGCCGGCAAGCTCGCGCCGGCGGCTCTGCACCCACTTGTTCACGGTCTTGGAATTCAGGCCCAGTTCTGCGCAGCATTCCGTTATCGGCCTGCCCGTCGAGATGATGTAGTCGGCGGTCTCGCGCCTGAACTCGTCGGTGTACTTGGCGGCTGGGTTGGACATAGCATACCGTCCTCTCGGTCGTCGATGAATGCATTCTAAAGGATTGGGCCTCTAGCATGCGTGTCCGAAAAGACGATACAGGTCAGACAACCCAATCAGACGTCGTCTCGAGCACGTCCTCTGCACGGTCGAGCGTGCTTCTGGCCTTGGCACCCTGTTTGAACCACGAGCGCAGGTCCTCGAGCGTGCTGCCCGCTGCGTACACCTTGATTTTGCGACCGCCTTTCGTGGTCACCGTGCAACGGTCGCCGCTCTCGCTATCCTCGTGCGCCGTGACCTTCTTGAGATAATCGCGGCGGAACGCCACGACGCGGGCGTTGCTGATCTCGATGAACCAATCGTCGTCGACAAGCGAGGTGCCCGTGGCACCTCGGCTCGCCATCTCCTCGGCGAAGGAGAAACCGAGTTCGCGCTCCTGTCTGCCGATCTCGTAGATACCACGGGCGGGCATGCTGAGCATGAGCAGAGGCAGGAGTCCCCCTATGAACAGGAAGAGGCATGGGACGAGCAGGAGCAGACGAGCACCGGCGTCGGTGAAAACAGCCATGAAGGCGATCACGAGCGAGAAGACGAGCGCCATACCGTTGAAAACAATCGTCAACGGCTTGATGGCAGACCAACACAGACCCGCCTTGGTCATCGGGCCGTCAACAGCGTCCGAGACCTCGATGCCCTCTTCCTCCAGACGGGCGAGGAGGTTGAGCGAGCACACCCCCTCGAGGCTTATCGAGCAGAACTTCCGGTCGCCCTCGAACAGGTCGATCATCATCATCTGCGTGTGAAGCGTTGCACGGGTGATGTTGCCAAACGTCGTCTCCTTGCGGATGCCGAAGGCGTTACGCGAGAGAATTCGCTCACCGTCCACGTCGATGCGCGGGATGCTCAGCAGGGCCCAGATGGCCATGCCCGCGAGCGCCATGGCGTGACCGAACCACACAAGTTCGTGGTCCCACTCGCCCAACGAGACGCCCTGCCAGACGTAGACACCCAGCATGAGCAGTTCGAACGCGACGGCGCAGCAGGCGATGATCGTGCGAATGGCAGCGGGCATGCGCACCGTGAAGCGATCGAGGCTGTCCGTCGCCTCACTGCGCTCGCGCGCGCCGCGACGGGCGACCCATGCAGTGAGCGGACCGACGATGAACACCACCATCGCCACGCGCAGGAACGATTCGAGTATGTCGCCCATATTAACCACCATCCCAATAGAAAACGTGAATTTGGGAGACTATAGCAGAGCGAAGCGATCTGCACGGCATCGTCCGGGTGTTTTCGGCATACGGTGGAAACCAGCGGCAGCGGACGTTGAGAACTCACCCAAAAGACGCGATTCGACCGAAGCGATTCTTCTTGACTTGGTCTCAATGTGATACGACATACGCCACTACCTGCGCGGTCTTGCGGCCCTGATCGAAGAGGGTCACACCGATGAGGCGCTCGAGCGTATCGACGCGCTTTGCGAGACCAACGACCGCACCGCTGTGCGCCGCTACTGCGCCAACGAAACGGTCAACATTGCGCTCTCGTCGCTTTCCGCGGACATCAACGCGCACGGCATCACCGCCGACCTGCGAGCCGCCGTGCCCGAAACCGTCCACGTGGGCGATGCCGATCTGTTCAGTGTGGTATCGAACGCCCTGGACAATGCCATCGCCGCGGCGAGCACCGCCCCCGAAGGCAAGCGGTTTGTCGACCTGGACCTTCGCTACGAAGACGGTCAGCTTCTATTGCTGGTTTCCAACACATTTGGACGGGCGCCGCACATGGTCGACGGCACGCCCGTGGCTCAGCACGCCGGTCACGGCTTTGGCACCAAGAGCATTAAACTCGCCGTGGAGCGCATGAACGGCAACTGCCAGTTCCGCATTAACGGCGATCGGTTTGAGCTGCGCGCTGTGATGTAAGGGCGCGGGCGCGACGGATTTGCGTTCCGCGGGTACGGCTCGCCCGCTCGGGGTCGTTTGTCGACGCGGGCTCGCTACAGCGGAGCGGCCGCCGGAGTCAGCTGCTTGATGTAGGCCCACATGCGCTGCTTAGCGGCCTTGTCGGTGAGTGCCGCCTCAAAACCGTCGAGCGCGAGCACACGGCGACCCTGCACATGGGCGACCAAGCCGGGCTTGAGCATGGCGGTGTCGAAGTCATCGATCGCCACGAGCATATCGGCGTAGGTCTCGCGCATGGCGTCAGCCGCGTTGTTGTCGAGCAGTAGCACCGCCTCGGGGTCCAAAGCCTCAAGCGCCTCACGGAACAGCTCGCACGGCAGCGTCTCGCCCACAGCGACCGCTCCGTCACCTGCGCCGGCGACGCTTGCCAGCACGCAAAAATCCTCGGGCGCGTAGCCGATGGCCCCAAGCGCCTTGCGCAACGCCGCGCCATCCGGGCCAGCGGCAAGCTCGCCACCCGAACGCTCGGCCTCGTCCAAATCGCCTTTGACCAGCACGATCGGCGAGCACGCGTTGCCCGCGATACGCACGCCACGGACCGCAAGCGATGTGAGCTCCTGCTCGGCCGCCTGGGCGATGGCTTCTTTTTTCTGGCTTTGTGACGTGGACATGCGCTCTCCAATCGTTTGCGTGCCCACCATTATATAAAAGAGCCGCCTGCGAGTGGTTGCTTTGCGGGCGGCTGGGTATAAGCACGGTCGTACTGAGTTTTACGCGGCCAAGCCGCGTCACATTATGGAGGTCACCATGGCTGACATTAAGCAGATTACCCCCGAGAACTTCGATTCCGTCGTTAGCGACAGCCTGCCCGTGCTGGTCGATTTTTGGGCACCGTGGTGCGGGCCCTGTCGATCCCTCTCGCCCATCGTTGACGAGGTTGCCGATGAACTGGCGGGCAAGCTTGCCGTTGCCAAATGCAACGTCGACGACAACCAGGACCTGGCCATGAAGTATGGCGTCATGAGCATCCCCACGCTGATTGTGTTTAAGAACGGCGAGGAGATTGACCGCTCGGTTGGCGCTCTGCCCAAGGCGAGGCTGCAGGCGCTGCTGGAGAAACATCTGTAATACGCTTGTTACATGTTGCCGTCTGTCTGCCGTCCATGAGCGCTTTTACGCCGCTCGCCGGACTTCTGAATGCACCGAGTGCAACCACGGATAGTATGGTAGTCACAAACAGCCCCCAGTGAACGGGTGCGGGTCGCACAGACTCGCACCCGTTTTCTTATGCAGCTGCGCGCAAAGCGGGCGTAGTAAAATCTGAACCACTGAACTGCCCCATACAAAAGGAGATTTCCCATGCATGATGTTGGAATGAACATGAGCCAGCTTGCCATGAGCGTCAAACAGGTCGACGACACCATCGAGCTCGCTCACGAATGGAGCCATCAGTTGCTGCATGCGACCGAGAATTTTGACATGGAGCGCATCGGCGCCAAGCTCGAGGCCGCCATGGCCGCGTTGCACGAGGCGCATGACGCGCTCGAGGGCTACGAGGAAGCCATCGAGGCCGACCACAACTCCGTCGGCTCCGTGAAGCTGGTGTAAGGTGGCCGAACACGAGCACGGCTGCGGGTACGAGCACGAGCATCCGCACGGGGCGGACGGTGACGCGGGCTGCCACTGTAGTGGCTCCGGCTCCGAGCTGGTCCGTTTTTCGGTTACCGCACCGGATGACCTGCTGCGCCGTTTTGACGAACAGATCGCGCGCCGCGGCGACGTGGCCAACCGCTCCGAGGCCGTGCGCGACCTGATTCGCGCCTCGATCGCCAAGGAGCAGATGCGCACGCCCGACGAGCATGTTATCGGGTCGCTCACCATGATCTACGACCACCATACCGGCGACCTGACGCGCCGTCTGGACGAAGTGCAGCACGACTACACCGACGAGATCGTATCGACCATGCACGTGCATCTGGATCACCACAACTGTCTGGAGATCCTGGCACTCAAGGGTCGCGGCGAGCGCATCTACGAACTAGCCGATCGCCTGCTGGGCCTGCGCGGCGTTAAGCACGGCGAGCTCACGTGTGCCGCCACCAGGCAGAGCCTGGGGCTGTAGCGGGATTTCCCGCAGCGCACCTGCCAAAAAGGGACAGGTTTGTTTTGGCAGGTTTAGCGTTTTACCTACCAAAATAAACCTGTCTATTTTGGTCGGTTTTGATGAGGAGTGTCGCATGCGGCATGTGCATATTCATGTGACGGGCATTGTGCAGGGCGTTGGCATGCGGCCATTTGTGTATCGCGAGGCTATGGCGCATGACATTTACGGCTGGGTGCTCAATGCGGGCGACGGCGTGCATATCGAAGCGCATGCTCCGGCCGATGCGCTCGATGCTTTTGTTGCCGCGCTTTCTGAGCATGCGCCTGCGGCGGCTCGCGTTGAGCGAGTCGATGTTGCGGATTTGGAGCCTGGCGGCTGGAGCGCTGCCGATGAGCAGGACTTTCGCATTGTGGCGTCGCAGGATCAAACCGCGCACACCACACTTGTCTCGCCCGATATCGCCACCTGTGACGATTGCCTGCGCGAGCTGTTCGACCCCGCCGATCGGCGCTATCACTACCCTTTTATCAACTGCACCAACTGCGGGCCGCGCTTTACCATCATCCGCTCGCTGCCTTATGACCGAGCGGCCACGTCGATGGATCGTTTTCCCATGTGCCCCGAGTGTGCCGCAGAGTATGCCAATCCACTCGACCGTCGCTTTCACGCGCAACCCGATGCCTGCTTTGATTGCGGGCCGCATATTACGTGGCGCGAGGCTGTGAACGGCGATGCGTACGGGAATTCGTCCGCGACACCGGCCGTCGGTACCACACGCGAGGCCAGCGACGCTATCATCGAGCGCTGCGTTGAGCTGCTGGCCGACGGTGGCATCGTCGCCATCAAGGGCCTGGGCGGATTCCATCTATCCTGTGACGCTGCCAACGAGCAGGCGGTGGCCGAGCTGCGCCGTCGCAAACGCCGCAGCAACAAACCACTTGCCGTTATGGTGCGCAGCCTTGCTGATACCGAGCGCCTGTGTCATATCGACGATGCTGAACGCGATCTGCTCGCCGGCAGTATCCGCCCCATCGTGCTGCTGCGCCGGCGCACTGTTGGCGAGGGCAACGGCGGTTCCCCCGACTTCCTCGCCCTCGCGCCATCTGTCGTGCATGACTTGCCCGAGCTCGGCATCATGCTCCCCTATACGCCGCTTCAACATCTGTTGCTTGCCGCGGCAGAAGCCTGCGGTATGCACGCGCTCGTCATGACCAGCGGAAACCTGAGCGAAGAACCCATAGAAACCGACGACGATCTTGCCTGGAAACACCTCGTTGCCGCCGGCATTGCCGACGCGTTGCTCGGTAACGACCGCGCGATCCTCTCGCGCTACGACGACTCCGTGGTACGCGTGGTCGACGGCATCGTTATGCCCGTTCGCCGCGCTCGCGGATATGCACCCCAGCCGCTGCCGTTGCCGGCGCTCGACGGCGCTCCGTCCTGCGTGCTCGCTTGCGGGCCACAACAAAAGGCCACGATTGCGCTCACGCGTGAAGGGACGAACGGCGAGGCAACCTGTTTTGTCTCGCAGCATATCGGCGATGTTGAAAACGGCGGGACCTTCGATGCCTGGAACGCCGCGCGCACGCGCTTGGAAAACCTCTTTGACTTGGCGCCCGCCGCCTTAGCATGCGACATGCATCCCAGCTATCTGTCGAGCCAGTGGGCGCGCGAACAGGCGCAGAAACAGGGTATGCCGCTTGTTGAAGTTCAACATCATCATGCGCACATCGCGAGCGTGATGGCCGAGGCCATCGCCGCGGGCCAGCTTACAACCGACGCGCGTGTCCTTGGCATCGCCTTTGACGGCACCGGCGCCGGCACCGATGGGACCATTTGGGGCGGCGAGTTTCTTGTCGCCAGCCTTGGCAGCTTTGAGCGCGCCGCGCATTTGCGCACCTGGGCGCTCCCCGGCGGAGCGGCCTCCGTGCGTGACGCCCGCCGCAACGCCTTCGCCTTGCTCAGCGAACTTGGCCTACTCGAGCACCCAGGCACCGCTCGGCTTTTGGACAACCTCGACGAGCAAACGCGCAGCGTGACAGCCACCATGATCGAGCGCGGTATCAACGCCCCGCGTACCAGCAGCATGGGGCGTCTCTTTGATGCCGCGGCAGCAATTCTGGGCATCTGCGACAAGGCAACCTACGAGGGCGAACCCGCCATAGAACTCGAAGCCGCCGCCTGGCGCGCGTTCAGCAGTGAAAGTGCCTGCCCCACCGGCAATATGGCCAGCTTTTCCGTAACCGAATCATCCCGTCCGGACGACTGCCATGTTCTGAACTCCAGGCCGCTTTTTGAGGCGCTTTTGGAGGGAATCAGGACCGGCGTGCCCGCCGGCAAGCTCGCGCTCGACTTCCATGTCACCATCGCACGCGCGTCGGCCCGCATCGCAAGCGAGATCTGCGTCCGTGAAGACCTCGACACCGTCGTGCTCTCGGGCGGCGTGTTCATGAACCGACTTTTGCTTCGGCTCCTTACCCACGAACTCAAAGACGCCAGTCTTGCCGTCTTGGTCCCCCGCTCCGTGCCCGTCAACGACGGCTGCATCGCCTACGGTCAGGCCGCCATCGCTCGCGCTCACCTCGCGCAGACAGCATCGCGATAGGCTGTTTTGCCAGCCTGCGCGCCACCGTCTCACAGGTGTAACGCGTTTGCTCGTGACTCCCGCGAGCGCTACCATCAACTGATGGGTAATTAGGCGCCTATCCAGCGCAAAACGTATAAAAGGGGAACATTATGTGCCTTGCCGTTCCCGGTAAAGTGGTCAAACGCGACGACGACCTTAAGGCGACCGTCGACATGATGGGCATCGAGCGCCCCGTTTCGCTGCGCCTCGTGCCGACGGCACAGGTAGGCGACTATATTCTCGTACACGCCGGCTTTGGCATCCAGATCGTCGACGAGCAGGAAGCGCAAGAAACGCTCGAGCTCGTTAATGCCATGACCGAACTGGCCGAAGAAGACCAACTGGCCAGCAATCCGGCCGAGGCATACTAGTGGCGGCCGGACAGCCGGCGCGCTCCGGTATCGACTTTTCGGCATTTCGCGACCCCAAGCTGGCTCGCGAGCTCATCGATCGTATTCATGAGCTTGTCGGCGACCGCGCCATCAACCTTATGGAAGTCTGCGGCACGCACACCGTGAGCATCGGTCGCTATGGCTTTCGCTCCATTATGCCTGCCGGGCTCAAACTGCTGAGCGGTCCGGGTTGCCCCGTCTGTGTTACCGCCAACCGCGATATCGACCATGCAATCGCGCTCGCCAAGATGGACGGCGCCATCATCACCACCTTTGGCGACATGATGCGCGTGCCCGGGTCGTCTACCTCGCTCGCCGCGCAAAAGGCGGCGGGGCGCGATATTCGCATTGTGTACTCCCCGCTCGATGCACTCGATATCGCCGAACACAACCCCGACCGCCCGGTCATCTTTATGGGCGTGGGTTTTGAGACCACAACGCCCACCATCGCCGGCGCCATTTTGGAGGCAGACGCGCGCGGACTTTTGAACTTTTCGGTCTATTGCGCCCACAAGACCACGCCGCCGGCGCTGCGCGCCATCGCCAACGATCCCGAGACCACTATCGACGGCTTTATCCTGCCGGGGCACGTCGCCACCATCACGGGCCTGGCGCCCTTTAGCTTTTTGGTCGACGAGTTCAATACCCCGGGCGTGGTCACGGGATTTGAGCCGGTCGATATCCTGCAGGGCATCTGCATGCTGGTCCAGATGGTTGTCGAGAGCAGGCCGGCGATCGACAACGCCTACCGCCGCGGTGTCAATGCGAACGGCAACCCCGTGGCGCGCCAGCTGGTCGAGCAGGTATTTGAGCCATGCGATACCACATGGCGCGGATTGGGGCCGATTGCCAACTCGGGCCTTTCCATCCGTCCCGAGTTCTCGCGCTTTGATGCCCGCGTTCGCTTTGACGTGCCCGTTGAGGCGACGGTCGAGCCGCGCGGATGCCGCTGCGGCGACGTACTGCGCGGGGCCATTACGCCGAGCAGCTGCCCGCTCTTTGGCCGCACCTGCACGCCCGAGCACCCCGTCGGCCCGTGCATGGTGAGCTCCGAGGGCAGCTGCGCGGCGTACTACCGCTACCGCGACTAGCCCGGACACACCCACATACTGGCACCACCCACGATTGGAGTTTTGGATATGTCCCATAGCATCACCGATAGCACCGTCCTGTTGGGCCACGGCTCCGGCGGGCAGATGATGAAGCGCATCATCGACGAAGTCTTTTTGGATGCCTTTGGCTCGCCCGAGCTGCTTGCGGGCAACGATGCCGGCGTCGCCGCGCTGCCCGCGAGCGGGCGCATCGCCATGTCGACCGACAGCTTTGTGGTCTCGCCGCAGTTCTTCCCCGGTGGCAACATCGGCCGCCTCGCCGTGTGCGGAACCGTCAACGACGTCGCGACCTCGGGCGCCAACGTGCGCTACCTATCGTGCGGTTTTATCCTCGAAGAGGGCTACCCCATGGACAAGCTCCACCAGATTGTGCAGACGATGGCCGAGACCGCACGCGAGGCCGATGTGCGCATCATCACCGGCGACACCAAGGTGGTCGAGCGCGGCGGGGCCGACAGCGTCTACATCAATACCGCCGGGGTGGGCGAGGTGCCCGAGGGCGTGGCGCTCAGCGGCGCCAACTGCCAGCCTGGCGATGTCATTCTGGTATCGGGTACACTCGGCGACCACGGTATCGCCATCATGAGTCAGCGCGAGGGTCTGGCGTTTTCGAGCACCATCGAAAGCGACGCCGCGCCGCTCAACCACCTGATTGCCGATGTGCTTGCCGCAGCACCCGACACACGCTGCTTCCGCGACCCCACGCGCGGTGGCCTGGCCTCGACGCTCAACGAGTTTGCGCAGGCCAGCGGTGTTGCCATGGAAATCGACGAGGACGATGTACCCGTGCGCCCCGACGTGCAGGCAGCCTGCGAGATGCTCGGCTACGATGTGCTGCAGGTGGCAAACGAGGGCAAGATGGTCGCCGTGGTGCCGGCCGAGCAGGCCGATGCCGCACTGGCCGCCATGCGCGCCGCCCGCTACGGCGAGAACGCCGCCATCATCGGTCGCGTGCTGCCACTTGCCGAGGGCGCCCGTCCCGCCGTGCGCGTGCGCACCGGCTGGGGTTCGACCCGCATCCTCGACATGCTCGTAGGAGAGCAGCTGCCGAGAATTTGCTAACGACAAAGGCTCAGGGCTATTAAAGATATTCAGATTCCAAACATGCCCGGCACGCATGCCCAGTATCATGGGGTGCGTTTTACAACTCAAGCGGCAGGAGCACCCATGGCAGCAGCTTTTTCCCATGTGATCTTTGACCTGGACGGCACCATTCTCAACACGCTCGAGGACCTGGCGGCCGCCGGCAACCATACCTGCGAGATGCACGGCTGGCCCACGTTTGCCGTAGACGAGTACCGCTACAAGGTGGGAAACGGCATGCTCAAGCTGGTTGAGCGTTTTATGCCTGCCGAATATGCGGGTGACGGTCGCATGTTTGAGCAGACGCTTGCCGAGTTTAGGGCTTACTACGGCGAGCACAAGGAGGACCACACCGCCCCCTATGCCGGCACGATCGAGATGCTCGACCGCCTACGCGCCGCGGGCGTTCAGCTTGCCGTGCTCACCAACAAGGACCACGTCTCGGCGGCTCCGCTTATTGAGAAGTATTTTGGTTCCGAGCGCTTTGCGCTGGTACAGGGCCGTGTCGATGCGTTTCCCCCCAAGCCCGAGGCGCCTGTTACGCTGCATGTGATGAAAGAGCTAGGCGCCGATCCGGCAACCACACTCTATGTAGGCGATTCCAATGTCGATATCCTGACCGGTCACAATGCCGGCCTCAAGAGCGCCGGTGTCACCTGGGGCTTCCGCGGCCGCGCAGAGCTGGAGGCCGCCGGCGCCGACTACGTGGTGGACACCCAGGACGAGCTCGCGGCGCTGATTCTGGGCGAGTAGCGGGGCTGTCGCTCAACACGGCTGCATAGATTCTGTCGCGCGGAAAGCGCATCCCGTTTTGCCGCCTCAGAATGGGATGCGCTTTCCGGTTGAGCCTTGTCGGGGAATCGGCATCCCGTTTCAGAGCAATATTCCGGGTCGCACTTTCCGCAACCCAACCCATCCGGAAACCGCGACCCGCTATTCGGCCAAATACCGGCTCGTATTTTCCCGAGCATTCGATGCAACGCTGGCGCAAGGAGCGTCCCCAACTGCCGGCAGAAAAGGAACGTCCCCAAGTGCCGCCCCAATGACTACCATGGCAACGCCGCAGGTAGAGGGCGGACAGCGAGCGGGCACCAGAGCGAACAAATTGGCATGAAAAGAGGACGGCATAGACCTTCTGGTCATGCCGTCCTCTTTGAATGACAAGTTGTCGCTCTGGTGCCCGCGCAGCGTCGAGCAGTTGCGGCGTTTGGTAAAACGCCGCAACGAACTAGCTCAGCATTGCATCCATCATCTCGGAGTTGACGGAGTCGTCGGCAGACCACTCGCCGTCGTCGTTGCAGGTGTACTTGAAGATAACCGTGGTCTTCCTGGGCTCGGTGGCCTTGGTCACATCGACCATAACCTGACCGGCCATCTTGTACAGCTCGTCATCGGAAGGAACCGTGTCAAGCGCAGCGACCTTCTCCTGATACTGGGTGGAGAAGTCCTCGACGATCTTGTTCATGGACTTGCAGGTGATGGAGACCTCGGCGGTCGCGACACCCTTGTCCTCGTCGACCGTCACGTCGCCGATCTTGTAGTCAAAGCCCTCGAGATAGGTCTTGGCATACTCCTTGGGATCGATACCCAGCTGCTCGAACTCGTCGCCCGAAGCCTCCTCCAGACCAGAGAGGAAGTCGTCGCCACCGTTTTTGACCTCGTCAAACTGCGTCGTAAGATCCTCGGTGATGAGCTCCTCAACCGAAGGACCTCCACAGCCGGAAAGCACGACCACGCATGCAACCAAGACGGCCATGAGGGGCGCAAGCAGCAGCTTCTTTTTCATGTTGTTCCTCCCAATGAGCGGCACCGCGCTTCCCGGACGCGGCGCACGTTGTAATAAGTAAGCCCATACTATCCACTTATGAACGCCCTCGGCAACGCGAAGGCGCAGTCGGCTCGATTTAACGTCCGAACGGTTTACCGGTCCGCCCAACGCGCAATAAAACGTTCCGCCGCATTGTAATAAAAAAGGGCGGCCGGATAACCCGACCACCCTTGCACACCCTTTGGATGCCGCAGCTTACTTGCGGACGACCTTGACGATGGCATCGCCGGCGGCAACGGCAGACTCGGCCTCGACGGCGAGCTCGACGTCGGCAAACTCGGCGGTATTGGACACGGCCACGACGACGCAGTCCTTGTAACCGGCGGCAGCGATCTTGGCGCGGTCGATCTTGAGCAAGGGCTGACCGGCCTTCACGACGTCGTCGGCCTTGACGAAGCCCTCGAAGCCGTCACCGTTCATGTTGACGGTATCGACGCCAACGTGCACCAGAACCTCGATGCCGCTATCGGACTGCAGGCCCACGGCGTGACCCATGGTGACGGTCACCTTGCCGTCGCAGGGAGCGTAGACCAGGTCGTCCTCGGGCCACACGGCGCAGCCCTTGCCCAGAACCTCGCCACCAAAGACGGGATCGGGCACGTCGGCCATCTTGATGACCTTGCCCTTGACGGGCGAGCACAGCACGTCGGCGCCGGCAGAAGCAGAGATGGAGGCCGGAGCAGCAGCTGCCGCGGGCTCAGCCTTCTTCTTGAACATGTCAAACAGACCCATACGTTTTCTCCTCTTGATTAAGCGCAACGTTTTGCGCATGCCTATGGTGATTATAGTGCCAAATGATCAAATTGCTAAGGTGAGGGTTCGAATCGCAAGCCCTTCCAAGCCCTTCCCAAAACCTTTTCCCCAGCGGCACTCATATTGTCGATTAATCCAGACCCTCGGTACCGTTGGACTTGATGATCTTCTGATATGCGAAGAAGCTGTCCTTGCGGCGGCGCTCGTAGGTACCGGTGCCGTCGTCGTACTTATCGACGTGGATGAAGCCGTAGCGCTTGCGCATCTCACCAGTGCCGGCGGAAACCAGGTCGATGGGACCCCAGCAGGTGTAGGCAATCAGGTCAACGCCGTCGGCGATGGCCTCGCCCATGGCCTTGATGTGGCTCTGCAGATAGGCGATGCGGTACGGGTCGTGGATGGAGCCGTCCTCCTCGACCTCATCGTAAGCGCCCATGCCGTTCTCGACCACCATCAGCGGAATCTCGTAGCGGGCGTAAATCTCGTTGAGGGCGATGCGCAGACCCAGCGGATCGATCTGCCAGCCCCAGTCGGTGGACTCCAGATAGGGATTCTTGCCGCCAAAGGTCATGTTGCCCTCGGTCATCTCGTGATCCTTGTGGGTGCCCACGGTGCCGGACATGTAGTAGCTAAAGGTGTAGAAATCGACCTTGCCGTCGGCGATATCCTGCAGGTCGCCGTCCTCCATCACGAGCTCAACGTCATTCTCGGTCCAAAAGCGCTTGGCGTAGAACGGATACTTGCCGCGCACCTGCACGTCGGAGCAGTACCAGTTCATGGTATTCATCTCCTGCTGCGTGGCGAACACGTCGGCCGGATCGCATGTGGCGGCATAGGAAAGGATGAAGCAATCCATGTTGCCCATCTTAAACTGCGGGTAGTGCTCGTGGGCATAGCGTACAACACGGCCGCTGGCCACGAACTGGTGATGCAGGGCCTGCATACGGGCCTGCGGCGTGGTGTGGACCGCCGAAGCCGGGCCCTCAAAGCCCTGGATCATGCTGGTCCCAAAGAGGTTGCCCATGTCCTGGGTACCGCAGTTGATCTCGTTGAAAGTGAGCCAGAACTTGACCTTGTCCTGATAGCGGTCGAAGACGGTCTGGCAATACTTCTCAAAGAAGCCGATGAGCTCGCGGCTCGCCCAGCCGTTGTACTTCTCGACCAGGTGATAGGGCATCTCGTAGTGCGACAGGGTCACGAGCGGCTCGATATTGTGAGCGCGCAGGCAGTCGAAGACGCGGTCGTAGAAGGCGAGGCCGGCCTCGTTGGGCTCGGCATCGTCGCCGTTGGGGAAGATGCGGCTCCAAGAGATGGACATGCGGAACATGTTGAAGCCCATCTCGGCGAACAGCGCGATATCCTCCTCGTAGTGATGGTAGAAGTCGATACCGTCATGATTGGGGTAGAAGCGGTCGGGGTCGATGTCGATCGTGATCTGACGCGGCTCCTTGTAGCTGCCGCCCAAGAAATGGTCGTCGACCGAAGGACCGCGGCCGTCCACGTTCCAAGCACCCTCAAACTGATTGGCGGCCGTGGCGCCGCCCCAATAGAAACCCTCGGGGAACTTGATGTTTGCCATGAGCATCTCCTTTACATCGTGGGTCGATAAGCTGAGTATCGCCTGCGCACGGGGCGGGCAGAAGCGGGCGCGCCAAACCCGACACTTCTTTTCGCAGCGGCACCCCGCCGCCACCCCGCCCTTGACACTTCCTGATACCTGCCAAAAAGGGACTGCCAAAAGGGACAGGTTTATTTTGGTCGGTTTTATCTGGGCAAACGCTGGCGATACGCTGCCGGCGTGCAGCCATAGCGCTCGGCAAACTTTTTGTAGAAGAAGCTCATGTTGGCGTAGCCGACCTCGCGCGCCGCGGCTTCCGCAGTGGAGCCGGCGTCGAGCAGTGTTGCCGCGCGTGTTAGGCGACTCTCCTGCACGAGCTGCATAAACGTGCGTCCCGTCTGCCGTTTGAGCAGCGCGCTTGCGTAGTTGGGACTCAGATGGAGGTGGCGAGCTACGTCCTCGAGCGTACAATCGCAGGCATGGCGCTCGATGTAGCCCACGGCGGCCGCGACCTGCGCCGAGGGAAGTGTAGGTTTGCCCGCTTGCAGCAGTGCGGCCTCATAGCTTTGCATCAGCTCAATCAACAGCAACTCAAACAGCTTCGACACGATCTGGGGACTCGCAGCCGTCGGCTCCAGAAGCTCGCACAGCATCTCCTGCATATATCGGCGCACGCGGCGGCTGTTGCCCGTGCGGAAATGCACATGACCGCGGTGGTCGGTTTCGTCATTGAGGGCATTAATGAGGAACTGCGAGACGGTGCTTGACGGCGACAGGCTCTGCTCTAGGCTGCGGTGCAACATCGGCCGCGAGATGACGATGCTCAGCATAATGTCATGCTCGCCGAGCTCGCCTACGGCATGTGGACAGGCGGCGTCGAGTAAGAGCACCTCGTTTTGGGCAAGCATAAGCTGTTCGCCGTTGACGGTCTGCGGCGCATGCCCGCGATAAACATAGCTGATTTCGACATAATCGTGCACATGCTCCGGTACAGGGTTGAAGCGCGAGTTGCGCACGATTGATAGGCCCTCAGGCATGCCTTCTTGGTGCAAGGCTCGCGTCGGGTCACCGATTTTATGGATATGTTTTTCACTGATATTCTGTTGATGACCCCAGCTGAACGCATCATTCCAGTCATAGCGGGCGCCCGCGTGGTAAGCACGCTCGCTGTCGGTCAGCTCGAGCAGAAGGCTGTCTAAACGTGCAAGATCCATGGCATCACAATCGTTGATTCGGTCATATTCTGCTGTGGTTTTGATATTAGCAGGACGGCGCGCTCGGCGTACTCTGACTTCAATCGATTTAAAAGGTTGGTTTTAGAGGAGTGGATATGGCGGCATACGACAACCATGTGCTTCCGTTCTTGTGGCTCAAGGGCGAGGCGCACGAGACGATTACCGAATACCTGGAGCAGATCGCCGGTGCGAACATCCGCGAGGTCTGCCTCGAATCGCGCACGCATCCCGAGTTTTGTCGCAACGGCTGGTGGGCTGACCTGCGTTTTATCATCGGCGAGTGCAAGCGCTTAGGGTTGAAGATCTGGCTGCTCGACGACGCCCATTTCCCCACGGGCTACGCCAACGGCGCGCTTGCGGGCGAGAACGTCGACCCCGCGCTTAAGAAGACCGTGCTCAAACATCGCACGGTTACGGTCGTCGGTCCCCAGCCGTCCACGGTCATCAAGCTCGGCAATCTTATGGATCACACGGAGCGCTTTGTGGGCGCGGCGACTTTCGACGCCGCCGGCGCACCGCTCGACCTTGAGCTCTCCGTTGAGCAGGCCGACGGCACCCCCGCTCGCCTGCGTTTTGACGCGCCCGCCGGCATCACCACCGTCGAGCTCTTCGTCACCAGCCAAAAGACCGGCTTTCGCGATGAGTACATCAACATGGTCGACGCCGATTCGTGCCGTGTGCTCATCGATGCCGTCTACGAGCCCACGTTTGAGCACCTGGGCGACGAGTTCGGCTGCACCATACTGGGGTTCTTTACCGATGAGCCGGGCTTTATGAACGAGAAGGGCACGGCTCTCGACGATGCTTCTACCAGCAGCTTTATTGGACGCGGCGATATGTCACTGCCCTGGTCGGACGAGCTTGCCAGCCGCCTGTGCAATGCACTTGGCGAGGACTGGCTCACCAAGCTACACGGCCTTTGGACACGCGAGGCAGATGGTGCCCGAGCCCGTCACGCCTACATGGACATTGCCACGCAACTCTACCGCGCATGCTTTGACGAGCAGATTGGCGACTGGTGCCGCGAGCGCGGCGTCATGCACATCGGACATGTGATTGAGGACAAAAGCTGCCACACGCGCCTGGGCCAGGGCGCCGGGCACTACTTCCGCGCGGTCGCCGGACAAGATATGGCGGGCATCGACGTTGTCATCAACCAGCTTGCCCCCGGCATCGACCACGGGCGCTACAGCTACTTCCACGGCGCGTGGAACATGGAGTTCTTTACCTACGCGCTTGCCAAGCTGGGCTCTTCGGCCGCGCGTCTCGACCCAAAAAAGCAGGGGAGCTGTATGGCCGAGGTCTTTGGCGCCTTCGGCTGGCACGAGGGCCTTCGCGAGATGAAATGGATCGCCGACCACATGCTCGTCCGCGGTATTAACTGGTTTACGCCGCACGCATTTAGCATGGCGCCCTTCCCCGATTGGGACTGCCCGCCGCACTTTTACGCACACGGCAACAATCCGCAATGGCCGCACTTTGGCCAGCTCATGAGCTATATGAACCGTACGGCAACGCTGCTTTCGGGAGGCAGCGCCGCGCGTCCCGTCGCCATCCTGTACCACGCCGATGCCGAGTGGGCCGGCAGCGCCATGCCTATCGAGCGCGTGGCTGCCGAGCTCACGCGCGCGCAGATCGACTTTGATTTTGTGCCCGCCGAGGCTTTTGAGGATGAGGACCGTTACGAGGTTTCAGTTGCTGATGGAATGCTTGCCGTAAACGATTGTCGTTACCAGGCGTTTGTTATGCCAGGAGCTTCATTTATTGGCTCGGCGACGACGCGGGCCATAAGGCGCATGATGGCGGCGGGCGTTATGGTCCTCGCTGTCGACGAGGTGTCGAGCGCGCTTTACGACGCCGATGGCGTGGTTGAACTGGGTGAACTTGCAGCGACTCCGCTTGCCGATATGGCGGGCGTGCTGGCGAGCGTTGGGCTGCAGACGGTTGTCACCGACACGCCCCAGCCCTGGCTGCGCGCGCTTCGCTACGAGCACGCCGACGAGACCTACGTCATGCTGGTCAACGAGCACCCGCGCGAGTGCGTCGACTGCACAGTTAAACTCGCGCAAGGCGAGCGACTTTGCGGCACGCGCCTCGACCTGTTGAATGGCACCGATCCCGTTGCGTTTGACGGAACGCTTGAGCTCGCACCCTTCGAGAGCTGCTTCGTTGCCTTGGAGACGGACGGCGAGCTGGAGTCCGGGGACGGCGCGGACATGGGCTCGAGCGATGCGCTCGCCCTCGACATCAACGGACCTTGGACCGTCGCCCTCTCCCCTGCCGACAGCGGAACCTTTGGCGCCCCGCAGGAACTCGAGCACTTATGCGATCTCACTGCCGAGCGATTCCCCGATGCATGCGGGACGTTCCGCTATCGCACATTGTTCGAGCTGGCGAACGACCTTGCCGATGCCGCAATCGACCTGGGAGATGTCTACGAAGTCGCGACACTTACGCTCGATGGACACCCACTCGGCACACGCATCTGTCCGCCCTATCGCTTTGCCATCGACCCGCTTGCCGCCGGCACGCACGAACTCACCGTCGACGTCATCAACACGCTCGATCATGCGATTCCCGACATCTTCGCCCTCACCGAACCCATCGCCCCGAGCGGCATCCTCGGTCCCGTTACCCTTTGCGGGCAAAACCTGCCAAAATAAACCTGTCCCTTTTTGGCAGGCTTGTTGAGTGTGGGAGTTCGCATGGATATCAAACGCACGATTTCCGAGGCACAGGGCCTTACCCCTACCGAGCAACAGCTCGGCATCTCGGCCCTTGCCATGGGCGAAGACGTCCGCGGGCTCTCTATTAAGGAATTTGCCGCGCGCACCAACGTTTCCGTTGCGAGCGTGCACCGTTTTTGCAAAAAGCTCGGCCTCGAGGGATTCAAAGACCTCAAGGTCGAGCTCATCCGTCAGGCAGCCGAGACGGGTAACCGGCGCGACGTGGACATCAACTTTCCCTTCGATGCCACCTCCACTCCTGCGCAGGTGATGGAGCGTATGGAGGGGCTCTATCAGACCACTTTGGCCGAAACGCAGGAGCTGCTCGACCCCACACAGCTCGACCAGGCCGCCAAGCTTATCGTGCGCGCCGGCACCGTGGACATCTACACGGGCTCGCATAATCTGTATCCAGCGGGAATGTTCCGCGATCGCCTGCTTTCCGCCGGCAAAAGCGCAACGTGCCACGACAGTGTCGAGGCGCAGGTGCGTACGGCGCTCGCCTCGGGCCCCGACCATGTGGCAATCGTTATCTCCTACAGCGGCCTTGCCCCCAACCTCAGGGAGATCTTGCCAATCCTCAGCAGTCGACATGTCCCGGTCATCGTCATCGGCACACCGCACTGCGCCCGCATTCACCCCGGCTTTGCCGCCTATCTCACGGTGAGCGATCACGAGAGCATGACGCATCGCATCACACAGTTCGCCAGCCACATCGCCGTGCAATACGTGCTCGATTCACTCTACAGCAGCTACTTTGCCAAAGATTACGCCCGCTGCTCTGAGTTCTTAGAGCGGTCGTTTCCCTACACCCGCCTGCCCGGGCTCAAGTAGCGACGAGCGTGGATCATCGGACACTAACCTAACGAGCGTGGATAATCTCCCACTTTGAGCCCGCGCACAGGCCAAAACCGGGAGATTATCCACGCTCATTTTGGGTCCCCTGGGAACGCATGAGGAGGGCGGATAGAAAGCCGTTATTTGCGAGGCGTCAGCGACGTAAAGAGTCCGTGTTGGTTGCAGTAAAGATATATCCTGCCGCGCCCGGTAATATGGAAGCGCGGCTGCACCGATTGCTCTGGATAGAGCTTCTTAAAGCAGATGCCATCCATAGTCGCATATGCCACAAAGCTAATGTAGTGATCCTTGGTCATGGGATGATCGAGCGTGACGTACCAATCGTCCTCGATGCGCTCGATGGAAAAGGCGTGGTCCGCGTCCGGCTCTTCGGCCTCCTGGGGAAACATCGTGGAGCCACAGCAGCTAAAGCTGCCTTCTCCGAGCGCGTGCACAACGTTTCCGCAGATAGGGCAAACGTAAAAGACGCCTTTGAGCATATTGCCTGCACGGTTGGCGTTGGCCCGAATGTCACCAGCCAAAAGCTCAGCCACGCTTATGCCGAGTCTCTGGGCCAAAGGCTCAACGAGGGAAATGTCGGGAAGGCCGCGGCCGGATTCCCATTTGCTGACGGCTTTATCGGTCACGCCAAGGCTTTCCGCCAGGGCGCGCTGGGTGAGGCCGCGCTCTTCGCGCAGCTGCTTGATGGCATGCGCTGCCAAAAAAGTATGGGAAGCATTGGTTTGCCGTGTCTGGTTCATGGGCTGTCCAATCAAATTGAAGAAATGGAGTGAACCGGTTCGACAGTCAGTATCCATTTGAAGGCCAGGCTCGACAACCTACGCTGCGTAGACATGCGCCAATCGAACGAGCGCGGATTTTTGGACGCTCATCCTGAGTAGTCATTTAAGAACGTCCCCAATGACCACTCATTTATGTCTGTCCCCAATGACTGGGCAACGGCAGCGAGAGCCCCGATGTTTTGGCAACGACAGCGAGCGACGTCCAGGACGAACAAGTTGGCATGAAAAAGGCAAGGCATAGACCTTTTGGTCATGCCTTGCCTTTTGAATGACAAATTGTCGTCCTGGGCAGCGCGCAGCGTCGGCCGGTCCGCCGTTCGGTAGAACGGCGGAACCTACTTGACGCCGTACTGCTCGTAGTAGGCGTCGATGGCGGTCTTGAGCTCGTCGTCGATGACAACCTTGCCGTCGATCTCGTGGTTGTAAAGGGTCTCGACGACCTCGGCCATGGAGACGATGCTCGCGACGGGGAAACCGTACTTGGCCTCGATCTCCTTCTGCGCGGTGGTCACGCCGCCCTTGCCGACCTCCATGCGGTTGAGGGACACGATCAGGCCCTTGATCTCGACATCGGCAGCAGCCTTGACCTTGGGATAGGTCTCGTCGATGGACTTGCCGCTGGTGGTGACGTCCTCGACCATGATCACACGGTCGCCGTCCTGGGGCTCATAGCCCAGCAGGTTGCCCTTGTCGGCGCCGTGGTCCTTGGCCTCCTTGCGGTCGCAGCAGTACTTGACCTCCTTGCCGTACAGCTCGTGGTAGGCGATGGCGGTCACGACGGCCAGGGGAATGCCCTTGTAGGCCGGCCCAAACAGGACATCAAAGTCGTCGCCAAAGTTATCGTGGATGGCCTGGGCGTAATACTCGCCCAGCTTCTTGAGCTGATAGCCCGTCACGTAAGCGCCGGCGTTCATAAAGAACGGGGACTGACGGCCGCTCTTGAGCGTAAAGCTGCCGAACTTAAGGACGTCGGACTCAACCATAAACTTGATGAACTCTTGCTTGTAAGCCTCCATGCGGGCTCCTCTCGTAATCGCGTACGTGCCTTCCAGTTTAGCGCAGGCAGGGCGTCGGTGCGGGCGCGCTTTGGGGCCTCAGCATTCTGTAAAGGCTTTGTCAGGGGCAATGGTTTTCCAAACAAAGGGGTTGACACGGCAAACCCCCTCATCAAAAATACGGGCGGATTAAAACGGGTACGAGATACCCAAAGCGCGCCGCGCCCGGCCTTAAGGAGGTGTGCCATGGAAGGCAGTCATAGTCGAAAAACCTGCATGTCGCCCTCGGCACGCCGCGAGGATTCCGCACGCGCATAAGCGCCACGAACCGATCGTCAAAACCACCACAAAGGTGCCTGTCCCCTTTGTGGCGGTTCGAGAGCATGACGTGAGCGACATCTAGGTTTTTAAAGCACATACGACACGTACGCTAACTCCCTTCAACAAGGAGGACCCTATGCTGATGCTCAAAACCGCTACGGTACTCGAAGTCATCTCCAAGCGCCGCCGCACGGCGCGCCCTGCCGCTCACACCGGCCTGTCCAAGAACACCATATTCGCCGCCACCCATAGCGCCGAGGACGCCCTCGTGCTGCTTGACGCCAGGGCTGGCGGACTCGGTACCGAGCACGCCGCCGAGCGCCTAGACGCCGTCGGCCCCAACACCATCGAGGCGCCGACCAAGACACTCGCCCGCCGCATCGCCGACGCGTTCATCGACCCCTTCGCCGGCATCCTCGCCGCGCTCGCACTGGTCTCGCTCTACATCGACGTGCTCGCCGTGCCCGAGCCCCAGCGCGACCCCTCCACGGTCATCGTCATCGGCATCATGCTGCTGGTATCGGGCGGCATGAAGTTTATCCAGGAAGCCCGCAGCGGCAATGCGGCCGAGGCCCTCAAGGACCTGGCCTCCAACACCTGCTGTGCCCTGCGCGACGGCGAGCGTATCGAGATCCCCTTTGACGAGCTCGTCCCCGGCGATGTAATCCGTCTCTCTGCCGGCGATATGGTGCCGGCCGATGCCCGCATCATCACCGCGCGCGACCTGTTTGTGATCGAGTCCGCACTCACCGGCGAGAGCGAGGCCGTCGAAAAGACCGCTGCCATCACCGTCGCCGAGGGTGCCGACAGCTCCGCGCTGCCGCTCTCTGCCTGCAAGAACATCGTCTTTACCGGCACCTCCGTGCAAAACGGCACCGCTATGGCACTTGTCGTAGCCACCGGCTCGGACACTTACCTGGGCGGCATCGCCAAGATGCTCAACGGGCGCGGCGAGAAGAGCGCGTTTGACCGCGGTGTCTCGAGCGTCTCCATGTTGCTCGTGCGCCTGATGCTCGTTATGGCGCCGGCGGTCTTTGCCATCAACGTCGCCACCAAGGGCAACGTCATCGACGCGCTGCTGTTCGCCACGAGCGTGGCCGTGGGCATCACGCCGCAGATGCTCCCCGTCATCGTGACCTCGAGCCTGTCGCAGGGCGCCAAGGACCTCGCCCGTCGCCAGGTTATCGTTAAGGAGCTACCGGCGATCCAAAACCTCGGCGCGATGGACGTCCTGTGCTGCGACAAGACCGGCACCCTCACCGAAGACCGCATCGTGCTCGAGCGCTACCTCAACACCGACGGCAACGAGGACGCGCGCGTGCTGCGCCATGCGTTTTTGAACAGCTTCTTCCAGACCGGCCTCAAGAACCTTATCGACCTGGCCGTCATCGACCGCGCCGATGTGACGCCCTCGGCCGCAGCACCCGATTCCATGCTGGGCCAGAGCCTGCGCGACCGCTATACCAAGGTCGACGAGGTGCCCTTCGATTTCTCGCGCCGTCGTCTGAGCGTAGTTGTCGCCGACGCCCAAGGCAAAACCCAGATGGTCACCAAGGGAGCTGCCGAGGAAATGCTCGAGATCTGCTCCTTTGTCGAGGTCGATGGTGCCGCCCAGCCGCTTACCAAAGATAAGCTCGCCCAGATTCGCAAGCAGGTAGCCGGGCTCAACGCCGAGGGCCTGCGCGTGATTGCCGTGGCGCAGAAGACCAATCCGCGCTGCGTGGGCGAGTTTGGCATCGCTGACGAGTGCGACATGGTGCTGATGGGCTTTTTGGCCTTCCTCGATCCGCCCAAGGCAAGTGCCGCCGGCGCCGTCGCCACCCTCGAGGCCAAGGGCGTGGCGGTCAAGGTCTTAACCGGCGACAACGACCGCGTGGCCGCCACCGTCTGCGAGCAGATCGGCATCGACGCGAGTAACGTCTTGCTGGGCTCCGAGATCGATGCGCTCGACGACGCCGAGCTTGCCGAGCGCGCTGAGAAAACTCATCTCTTTGCCAAACTCTCGCCGCTGCAGAAGGCGCGCCTGGTGCGCGTCATGCGCGAGCTGCTCGGTCACACCGTGGGCTTTATGGGCGACGGCATTAACGACGCCGCCGCCATGCGCGCGAGCGACTGCGGTATCTCGGTCGATTCCGCCGTCGACATCGCCAAGGAATCCGCCGATATCATCTTGCTTCAGAAGGATCTGGGCGTGCTCGAGCGCGGCGCCATCGAAGGCCGTCGCACCTACGGCAACCTGCTCAAGTACCTCAAGACCACGGTGAGTTCCAACTTCGGCAACGTGCTGTCCGTGACCGTCGCGAGCCTGTTCTTGCCGTTTTTGCCCATGAGCGCCCTGCAGCTGGTGCTGCTGTCGCTCGTCTACGAGATCGTATGCATCGCGCTGCCGTGGGACACCGTCGACGACGCCTGGACTGCCCGCCCGCGCGCCTGGGATGCCGCGTCCATTAGGGGCTTTATGCTCGAGTTGGGCCCCATGAGCTCGCTGTTTGACATCGCGACCTTCGCCGCGCTCTTCTTTGTAGTGTGCCCCGCAACCGTGGGCGCGAGCTGGGCAGAGCTTGCCGCCGCGGGCAACGTCGCAGACATGGCGGCCTTTGCGGCGCTCTTCCAGAGCGGATGGTTTGTCGAGTCCATGTGGTCACAGACGCTCGTGATCCACATGCTGCGCTCCCCGCGCCTGCCGAGCGCGCGCGACCACGCCGCGCCCGCGCTGTGCGCCCTCACCGTGCTGGGCCTGGCGCTCGTCACCTGGCTGCCGGCAAGCCCCGTCGCCGATGCGCTGGGCCTCATGCCGCTGCCGCCGAGCTTCTTCGCGCTGCTCGTCGGCATCGTCACCGCCTATATCGCGCTCACCCAGCTGGTCAAGCGCCGCTACATCGCCCGCCACGGCGAGCTACTGTAGCGCCCGAATTGTGGCGCGCGACCCATCAGGCGGTCAAAAAGTCCCGTCTCAAGTTAAACCACTCATTTAAGCACGTCCCCAATGAGTGCGGCGGAATGGCTCCCCTTGACAGCTTAAAGCCGTCATGCAGGAACCATTCCGTCGCAGCCTTATGAAAGGGACTGGGTTGTAAATGTTGGAGAAGAGCCGTTAGCGCCCAGGGGTCAGGATCACCAGGGCGTCGTGCTCAAAGGGATGCTGAGCCACGCGCACGGTGCCGTCACCGTTGTCGCGAACGGGCAGCTTGGCGACGCGCTTGTCTTCCATGTCGAGAACCGTCGCCGTCCAGCCACGCGCGCCGTCGAGCTTAAACTTGAGCGCCGTGGTGCGCGGCAGGTACGTGACGACGCGATCGCCAACGCGCGCCACACGAATGGCCTCGCGCGCGTCATCGAGGAGCTCCTGCGCCGGAACCACGGCAAGTGCGTCGTCGCCAGCCGTAGCACCCAGGCCGGCAAGCACATGCTCGATCGCGCCAAAGTCCCAAACGCCCGCAAACTGCAGACACTCCTGCCAGCGGAACGGCATATCGAAGCCCTCGCCCAACACCGAGCCCTGGCTCTTGCTAGTCTGCCAGTTCCAAACACCGTGCGCGCCATAGGTCACACCCGCGCTGGCGCCGGCAAGGATCGACGACCACACACTCGCGCGGCAGTCCTGCGCGGTGAAGCGCCAGTACACATTGCGCGACGCACCCATCTGCTCGTAACAAGGCTCAGAGTTGACCATCGGCTTTTTGGGATAGTTGGCGATAAAGTCCTGCGGCAAGTGCCAAGCCTCGGGCTGGCCCTCGTAGTTGTGGCCGGGCTGGAACATGTAGAAGTCCAAGCGGTCCAGGTACCGTGCCGGGATGGTGCGGTTGCCGCGGTTGATATGCATGGTGCGCAACGCCTCGGGCGCGCGATTGACGACTTCGTCGAGGGCATCCTCGTAATAGGCGATCGCCTCGTCGCTGGTAAAGTCGGTATCGCCTGTCACCACGTAAACGGGGTCGAACTCACCCAGGTTCTCGACGACGCGGGCAACGTGGGCACGGACCTCCTCGCGCGGCATAACCTCGGCACCGCAATGCTCGGCAATCTTGGCGCCCCAGGTACCGGGCACGTAGTTGCACCACATAAGCACGAGTGCCGGACGAATGCCGTGCTCGACGGCAGCGCGACACATGGCAGCAGCGCGGTCCCAGTACGCCTGGTTGGGACGGGACCAATCAAAGTGCACGCCGTCCTCGCTGGCATAGGGCCAAATGCCCAAATCGGGGCAGCAGCGATCCCACTGCGGCAGTGTGTTGACCTGCAGCACGTTCATGCCCTGCTCGGCACGGCGGGTCAGATAGTAGTCCCAGTCGTCCTCGGCGATGCTCGTAAATGCGCTCCAGCACGTATCGGCAAACCAAAAGAACGGTTTGCCCTCGCACAAAAAGCCGTCCTGGCGACTGTTGACAGTCAGTTTTCCCAAACTCATCTGCATGTCCTTTCGTTTGATAAAGGAGTTGCGAACCGGCAGATTCTTTCGCGGTAACCCCGCGCGAAAGCCCCTGGCGCTTAGCAAGCCCCGGCGAGTAGGCGCCACGCGCCCCCAATCAGTCTACCTTGCAAGAAGGGCCCCGCCGGGCTTGCGCCTGACGGGGCCCTGTCGTGTAGGTGAGGTCTTATGCGACCGAATGGCTTGGCCTTAGGCCTCCATCTCGGCGAGCTCCTCCTTGGAGAAGCCGGAGACAAAGACGACGGCAGCGGCGATGACAAAGGAGATTGCCATACCGACGATAGCCCAGACGGTGTTCATCTGGCCACCCTGCAGGTAGTTGGTGAAGACCAGGAAGTTGGAGGCACCGCCTGCGAGGTAGTAGGTAACCCCCATGAGGCCGGAGAACACAGCGCCGATGGCACCGCCGATGAACATGCCGAGCATAGTGCGACGGAAGCGCATGAGGATACCGAAGAGCGCGGGCTCGGTGACGCCGCCGGCGATGGCGGAGATGACGTAACCGATGGCGAGAGACTTCTCGTCGGGGTTCTTCATCTTGAGGAAGGCACCGAAGGCGCAGCCCCAGACGGCGGCCATAGCGCAGTTGGTGGAAACGAAGACGAAGGGATCGTAACCGGCAGCGATGATCTGAACCTGGGCGAGCAGGATGACGGGCATGTGCATGCCGCAGACCACGAAGAGCTGCCAGAAGGCGCCGAGGACGGCCATGACGATCAGAATACCGATGCCGCCAAGGTCAGCAAGGCCGAAGAGCGCGTTAGCGATCAGCGTACCGATCTCGTTGCCGATGGGGGCGAGGACGATGAAGGCGATGGGGATGGTAACGATCATGGTGCAGAACGGCGTGAAGACCGTGGAGAGCACGTCGGGCATGACCTTCTTAAAGAACTTCTCGATGAAGTAGAGGACGGGCACCGAAAGGATGATCGGCAGGACGGACTGCTGATAGTTGGCGGCGGCGATCTGGATGCCGTAGACGGAGATGATTCCGCCGCCCTCCTGGGTGGCGACGCTCACCACGGAAGGAGCCATGAGGGCGCCACCGAGCAGCATGCCGAGCACCGGGCTGGCGCCGAGCTTCTTAGCCGCGGCATAACCCAGGTAGATGGGGATAAAGGTGAACGTGGCCTCGTACAGCGTGGTGTAGAGGAACGTATAGGTCGGGTCGTCGGCCGAGAGCACACCGAGCATGGTGGGGCCGAGGACGGCCGCGATGGTACGGAACAGACCGCCGGCCATGAGCAGCGGGATGAGCTGGGTCATGGAGCCCGACAGATAGTCGAGGATGATATTGGGCAGGTTCTTGAGCTCGAACTTCTCCTTGGGAGCATCGAGGTTCTCGTTGACGGCCTCACCCTGCTTGACACCGGAGATGGCGACGAACTCGGCGAGCACCTTGGGCACGTTCTGGCCGATGATGACCTGGAGCTGGCTGCCGGCAAACTGGCAACCCAGAACACCCTTGACCTTCTTGATCTTCTCCACGTCGGCCTTGCTGTTATCCTTGAGCGTCAGACGCAGGCGCGTCATGCAGTTGGTGGCAACGGAAACATTCTCCGCACCGCCCACGAGCTCGAGGACATCGGTGGCAATCTGCTTGTTATCTACTGCCATGGGACCCCTCCCCATATCTTCGTGTGCCAGCCCCCTTGGGCTTAGGCACGCCTTTGGCCCGGCGACTATAACCCCTTACGGTTGCCGGACCCTTGGATACGCTTTTGTAAACAAGGTGTTTACTGAACGTTTACGGGCTTTAGTTTACACGGAGCGCCGAATTTATGGCAATTTTGCCGTCTACAGTCCGGTGAACGGTAGGAAATCGGGGGTGAACGTATTTGAATGGCGGGAGATGGTCTCTTTGACCCTCTATTGATATATAGCCATTTACGTGGGATTTTATTTTGATGAACACCTCACTGATCTGTTAACTCATCAACAGAATCCCTGCTAGAAGCTAGTAAACATACGTTTAGTAGTTCACGACGTGTTCAATTTTGCCGTTTACCGAGTTCATCTGGTTATTCTTCAATTCTAGATTACACTAAACATGTTTAGTTTGTATTGCCGCAGATGCCAGGCATTCGCGGCGCAAGGGAGGCAGCTCATGGAACTCAAATTGTGTACCTACGCAACCGTCACCACCTTGGGCGACTTTGGCCCCTGGATCAGCAAGGTCGTACTCGACCTGCCCTGCACCGTGCGCGCCAACGACATCGACGCGAACACCTTCCATATATATGTAGAGCGTCACGAGCGCTCGGGCGATGTTCTGATGCGCAAGGAACGCGGCGCCGACCATGCCGCGCCCTCCGTGGGTTACATCGACATTCTCGCCGCATATCCGTGCGACGAGAACGGACGTAAGCTCGCCGTGGGCACCCATGTGGCGCTCGAGGTCGCCGAGCAGCGCCTGACCAAAAAGATCGAAGGCGGCGTCATGGGCTCGCGCATGCTCGATGACCAGTTGCACATCACGCAGCTCGCGGCTCTTCCCGGCAACGACGGCGACGATCCCACCTGCGGCCTGGTCTTCGACACCTGCCGTGGCGATATCTGCCCTGCGCTCAAAGGCTGGAGCAACGACACGCAAAAGACCGCCGTCGACGGTATCGCGCTCGAATACGGCTTCTTTGAGCCCAGCTTTAAGGCCGAGGACTCGGCATGCTTCAACCCCTTTGCGCCCGAGGCCACGGCCGTGCCCCAAAAGGCACCGCTCGTGGTGTATCTGCACGGCGCCGGCGAGGGCAAGGGCGCCACGCAGGGCGAAGGCGCCACGCGCGCCTATATCGGCAACCGCGTGACGGCCATCAGCCAGGCGCAGATCCAGCGCTACTTTGGCGGCTTTGCCTGGGTGCTCGTGCCGCAGTCGCCCACGTTTTGGATGGACAACGGCGTCGAGCAGCTTGGTCACTCCAACCAGAGCATCTACTCCCCCGTGCTCAAGGCACTTATCGATGAGTTTGTCACCGAGCATGCCGACCGCATCGACACCGACCGCATCGTGGTCGCCGGTCTTTCCAACGGCGGCTTTATGACCCTGCGCCTGTGCGCCGACTACCCCGATTTCTTCGCCGCGGGCCTTCCCTGCTGCGCCCCGTGGTACAACGCCACGGACGAGGACGTAGCCTCGCTCGCCAAGACGCCGCTGTGGTTTACGCACTCCAAGGGCGACGAGCTCGTGCACCCGCAACAGACCGTGCTGCCGCTGTTCGCGCGCCTGCGCGATGCCGGCGCCAACGTGCATCTCACCTACTTTAGCCATGTCGAGGACCTGACCGGCGTGTATCGCGAGGCCGACGGCTCGGCCAAGAAGACGTTCAACCACGGCGTGTGGATCCACCAATTCAACGACCTGTGTTATCAAGACTTCGACGGGGGCAACGTACTCATCGACGGCGAGCCGGTGGGCTGCTGGGAGTGGTCGGCCAGGGTTTCGAGGTAACCATCCCATCGGGGGCTCTGACCTTTAGTTTTGTAAACGTCCTCGCGCATGAGCCCCGCTTATCCTGCTCCTTCGGAGCATCGGATAAGCGGGGCTCGCGCTGCGGAATGTTTACAAAGCTAAAGGTCAGAGCCCCCCTAAGTTAACGTTGTTCGAAACGCTGGTCGGCCGCTTCCGGCGGGCCGCCGGGTCGCGGGCGATGGGGGCGTGGGTCCCGTCTTGCCTTGCGCGTAACTGGCTGAATTGATTTTGATTGGAGCTGTTCCTATGTCCCAGAAGTTGACTCGGGTGATTGTTACCACTGATATGGAAGTCGATGATATGAACTCGCTTGTTCATTTGGCTCTGTATCTCAACTTGCTTGATGTTCAGGCTGTGGTGTATACGGCTTCGCAGTATCACTTTCTTGGGGATGGGGTTCATACGCTCGGCGAGGTGAATTCGCATTGGCGGACCAAAGGGCGGCGCTCTTATGAGTGGGCTGTTGTGCCTCATGAACCCGATCCACTGGCAGGGGAGCTTCGTGAGTATCGTCCGTTTCCCGAGCATTGGATTGAGAGCCTCTGGAGCAATGAATATGCCCAGGCTTGGCCGCAGTTGCAGGCAAATGCGGCCGCTGCCGGTGAGCCGCCGTTTCCCACGCCCGCCCAGATAATCGAGCGCACCTTTGTGGGAAATGTTGCCTTTGAGGGTGATGTGACTGAGGAAACTGAGGGGTCTCGCGTAATTGCGCAGGCGATTCTGGATGATGATCCGCGTACGTTATGGTTGCTCAGCTGGGGTGGTATGAATACGATCGTTCGCGCCCTCATGAGTATTGCCGAGCGCTATCGCGCCACGCCCGAGTGGCCCGCCGTGCAGCAGCAGGTCTATCAGAAGGTGCGCGTGATGGGCGTTGCCGATGGCGTGGGACAGGACAACTCGTGGCTCGACCATGGGCGTGAGCTCTTTCCCGAGCTCATCTTTTGGCGCGTGCCCTATATGTATGGCGGCTATGTCGACGCCAAGATGGCTCAGCCCGATACGCTGCCGTTGTTTCAGGCTCCTTGGCCCAAGCAGAACCTCACGCAGGGCAACGGCCACCTCATGGCACGCTATATGCTCTATGGCGATGGTAAGGTCTACGAAAACGAGCCCGAGCGCTTTCAGTTTGGCAAGCATGCCCGCCTGGATTGGGGCCTGGAAGGCATGCCCGCGGTACAGTTTGAGCGCGGCGACTTTATGGCCGAAGGCGACAGCATGACCTATATTCCGCTGCTTCCGTTTGGCCTGCGCGGTATCGACGACCGCGACTTCGATACGCTGCTCGGCCGCATGTTTCTTGATGGACGCCCCGATGCGAACGCGCCCACCGGTTTTGCCGCCCTCGGCACGCCCTCAGACGACAATCTCAATCCCTACCTGCGTGCCTATCAGGAAGACTTTGCCGCCCGCGCGCAATGGTGCGCCCATGATCCGGCCATCTGCTCGCATCCGGCGCATGTTGTCGAGGTCACGGCCGACCGCAGCGCCGCAGCCGGCGAGCGCATCGACCTTGCGGCGACCATCGTCGACCCCGACGGCAGGGGCTTCGATGCGCATTGGGATGTCGCCGTAGACCCGTCGAGCTATGCAGGCGTCCAGGATCTGTCGCTGTGGCAAGAATGCACGGAGGATGCCACTTTCATCGTGCCCGCCGACGCACGACCCGGCGACCGCTTTGTGCTCACCCTCACCGTGCAGACGCGCGCCGAGCGCCCCTGCAGCCGCTACGCCCAGGTCGCCGTGACTGTGGCATAGCAAGGGCGACGCCCACATTCGACAAAGAGTGTCCCCAGGCGCCAAACGAGCGGGGATTTTTGGACACCCAAATGACGAGAGTGGAAATCTCCCACTTTGAGCCTGCACATAGGCCAAAAATGGGAGATTATCCACTCTCGTTCTGCGAGCACTCATTGGGGACGTACTTAAATGAGTAGTTTCACTCATTTAAGTACGTCCCCAATGAGTAGGAAAAATGGGCCATGTGTCCCAGTTGTGGAGACTCGTTGAGCCGTCTGGGTATCGTGAAAGGCTGCGCACTCCCCCATCATCAAAAGTGACACACGCTACCAGTTGATGGGAGGCAGCCATGGGCTTCTTTGACAAGATGTTCGAGAAGAAAGAGTGCGCGATTTGCGGTACCGAGCTGGGACTTCTAGGTAAGACAAAAATCAATGAAGGCTACCTGTGCAAAGAGTGCGCCGGCAAGCTCTCCCCCTACTTTCACGGCTATCGCTCCAGCACCGCGGACGATATCCGTGAGCAACTCGCCTACCGCGAGGCCAACGCCGAGCGCCTGGCGTCGTTCAACCCCACGCGCACGCTTTCTGCCGGGCGCACCAACATCATGCTCGATGAGGACGCGGGCCTGCTGATCATCACCTCGCAGAGCCGCTGGCGCGACGCCAATCCCGACATCATCGAGTTCTCGCAGGTACTCGGCTGCGATATGGATATCGACGAGCATCGCACCGAGATCTATCGCGAGACCGAGGACGGCGAGCGCGAGAGCTACAACCCGCCGCGCTACGACCTGGATTACGACTTTAATCTGACCATTCACGTCAACACGCCGTACTTTACCGAGATCAACCTGCGCGTAAACGACTCCACCATCGATCAGCGCGGCTCCATCGAATACCGCGAGGCCAAGCGCCAGGCAACCGAAGTCCGCGATGCGCTGGTGCAGCTGCGCCAGGAGACGCGCGACAGCGTCGTGGCCGCCAAGGCCCCCAAGACCGCGGTCACCTGCCCCTTCTGCGGAGCCACCACCATTCCCGATGCCAGCGGGCGCTGCGAATACTGCGGCGGCGCTATCGGCGCATAACACCCGGCACGGAAAGGACCGATCATGGCCTTCGAGAGCGTCAACTATCAGTGCCCCGCGTGTGGCGGCCCCCTTCACTTTGCCAGTGCCGAGCAAAAGCTCGTCTGCGACTACTGCGACTCGCGTTTTGAAGTCGAAGAAGTCGAGGCCCTCTATCGCGAGCGCCAGGACAAGGCAGATGCCAAAGCCGATGCCGCAGCCGCGGCCCCCACGCCTGCTGTCGACGATGCCGTGCAGGAGCTGGCCCAAAACGCCGGCTACATCTGCTCGTCGTGCGGCGCCGAGCTCGTGTCCGATGGCACTGTCGCCGTTACCACCTGCCCGTACTGCGGCAACTCCGCCGTGGCACCCGGCCAGCTCTCGGGAGATTTCTCGCCCGATCTGGTGATCCCGTTTAAGCTCGGACGCGACGACGTTATGGCCGCGCTCAAAGAGCACTACAAGGGCAAGATCTTGCTGCCCAAGAGCTTTGTCACCGGCAACCACATCGACGAGGTCCAAGGCGTCTACGTACCGTTTTGGCTCTACGGCGCCCGCGTTGACGGCGAAGTGTACTTTGACGCGACCAACGAGACCGTAACCGAGGAATCCGATCGCACCGTCACGACCACCGACCACTACGACGCCTACCGTAAAGGCAATATCTCGTTTGAGCGCGTGCCCGTCGACGGATCGTCCAAGATGCCCGACGGCCACATGGACGCCATCGAGCCGTTTGACTACGGCGCGCTGCGCCCGTTTTCGGTCGCGTATATGCCCGGCTACATCGCCAACCGCTACGACGAGGACTGCGAAACCTGCAAGGCGCGCGCCGAGCGCCGCATGGAGGAGAGCACGATCTCGGCCCTGCGCGAGACCGTCGTCGACGAATATGACGACGCCACGGTCGAAAGCAAGCAGCTCGACTACACCTGGGAAGAAAGCGATTATGCCCTGTTCCCCGTGTGGATGCTCTCTACCTCGTGGAACGGCAAGGGTTATCTGTTTGCCATGAACGGCCAGACCGGTCGCATGGTCGGCGAGCTCCCCTGTTCCAAGCCCAAGCTCGCCATTGCCTCGGTGCTGTTCTTTGTGATCGGATTTGCCCTCTCCCAGATCCTCTTCATGGGTGAGAACGCCTTCGATCCAGACTACCTCACCTTTGATGTCGAGGGCATCCTCATCAACATCGTCGCGCCGCTGATCATCGTAATCATCGCGGACGTACTGCTGGTAGGCCAGCTCAAGACAGCCAACGAGGCCACCCACGCCGATGAGTATTGTGGCGAGCTCGACCTGACCGAGAAGCACGACACCTTCAGCCACACCGAGACCACCGTTGTCATGAAAGACAACAAGGACGATTAGCCATTCTGACCAATACCACCCGGCCTTTGACGAGAAAGGAAGATCACCATGGGACTCTTGAAAGCTGGATTGGGTGCTGCCGGCGGCGTCATGGCCGACCAGTGGAAGGAATTTATCTACTGCGAATCGATGCCCGCTGACGTCTTGGCCTGCAAGGGCAGCAAGCGCACCGGCGGCCGCAGCTCCAACACGCGTGGCGAGGACAACGTCATCTCAAACGGCTCCGTCATCGCCGTCAACGACGGCCAGGGCATGCTCGTGGTGCAAAACGGCAAGATCATCGAGGTAGCGCTGGAGCCCGGCGAGTTCGTCTTTGACACCGGCAGCGAGCCGAGCGTCTTTAGCGGCAATCTGGGCGACTCCATCAAGGAGACCTTCGCCAATATCGGCAGCCGCTTTACCTTTGGCGGCGACGCGGGCAAGGACCAGCGCGTCTACTTTATCAACACCAAGGAGATCATCGGCAACAAGTACGGCACCGCCTCTCCCGTGCCCTTCCGCGTAGTCGACAACAATATCGGTCTGGACGTCGACATCTCTGTGCGCTGCAACGGCGAGTATTCGTACCGCATCACCAACCCGCTGCTGTTCTACACCAATGTGTGCGGCAACGTGACCGATAGCTACACGCGCGACAAGATCGACAGCCAGCTTAAGTCCGAGCTGCTCACCGCCCTGCAGCCCGCCTTCGCCAAGATCTCGGAGATGGGCATCCGCTACAGCGCCATCCCCGGCCACACCACCGAGCTCGCCCGCGCGCTCAACGAGGTCCTCTCTGCCGACTGGCGTGACCTGCGCGGTGTCGAGATCGTGAGCTTTGGCGTCAACTCCATCGCCGCTTCGCAAGAGGACGAGCAGATGATCAAGGACCTGCAGAAAGCCGCAGTCATGCGCGATCCCACCATGGCGGCAGCCAACATTGCCAGCGCCCAGAGCGACGCAATGCGCGCGGCAGCCGCCAACCCCAACGGCGCGATGGCAGGCTTTATGGGCATGGGCATGGCAGGTGGCATGGGTGGCATGAACGCCAGCCAGCTGTTCGCCGCCGGCCAGGCACAGCAGCAGGCCGCCCCGCAGCCGGCTCCGGCGCCCGCTCCCGCACCGGCTCCTGCCGCTGCCCCCGCGGCCGGCACATGGACCTGCAGCTGCGGCGCCACCAACACCGGCAAGTTCTGCTCCGAGTGCGGCAGTCCCGCACCCGCCCCGGCACCGGCCAAGTGGTTCTGCCCCAACTGCGGCAGCGAAAACGGCGGCAAGTTCTGCAGCAACTGCGGAACGCCCAGGCCCTAGCCCCTCTATCTGGTAATTGGCGGGGGATCCGCCACCCCCGCATTTGCTTCTATGGGTTTCGTTCGATAAAGGAGGACACCATGAAGACAACGTTCAAAAAGTCCGTACTCGCATTTCTGACATGCGTCCTTGCGCTCGCCTTTGCCCTGACGGGCTGCAGCGGCGGCGGCAAAGACCCCAAGGCCAACTTCGTCGGCAGTTGGGAACTCTCGGGTGGAACCCTGGAGGGCGAAGAGCTAACCGACGAGTACATGGATATGCTCGAGGAGTGGGGCGTCAACTGCATCCTGATCCTCGATGAGGACGGCACGGGTTCCCTCGACCTGTTCCTTGAGGTTGTCGACCTTAAGTGGGAGGCCAAGGACGCCACCACCGTAACCATCACCGCCGAAGACGAGTCGCATGACATGAAGCTCAAGGACGGCAAGCTCATCCTCGAAGAGGATGACGGCAATCTTGTCTTTACCAAGTCCGACAAGGATCTGTCCGGCACGGTGAAGAAGGATCGCGAGGCGGCCGAGAAGGAAGAGGAGATCGATGAGGCCGTCGAAGAAGACGACGTCCAGAAGATTGAAATCTCCCCCGCCGTCACCGTTGCCGATGATGACCTGTGCACCATTACCATCACCGAGAAGTTCAAGGACGAGTGGGGCGACATCGGTTTTGTCGTCAACATCACCAACAAGAGCGACAAGGACCTGACCTTCTACGCTCCTTCCGGCAAGACCAACGTCAACGGCACCATGAAGGAACCCTGGTTCTCGGCTCACCTGATGCCCGGCACCAACGCCACTGAGGAATTCACGTTCTCGAACGGCACGCTCGATAGCCTTGACGACCTGGTCAATACGACCATCGGCATCGACGCCTACCTGACCGATTCCTACGAGGACGTTGCCTCCTACAGCGCAACCATCGCGTAACGGCACGTAACATCAGCCGCGGATTGGCGGACACATCCGCGCACACCAGACGGGGCCGCAGGAAATGATCCTGCGGCCCCGTCGCTTTTATGCCGATGCGTAACGAGCGCTAGCGCTCTATGTTGGGAACGATGCTGCCCTCGGTCACCGCATGTACGGCCAGGCGCATGATGTTGTCGTAGCCGGTCTTGCTCAGGATCTCCGAGATGCGGCGCTTGATGGTGCCCTCGCTCATAAACAGCTCGGCCGCAATCTCGCGGCGGCTTTTACCCTCGCAGGCAAGGCGCAAAATCGATAGCTCGACATCGTCGAGGGCCGCCGTGCCCGAGAAGATACTCTCGGGCGGCTTGGGAAACGTGCAGTAACCCGCCAGCGTGGAGCGCATCACGGCGAACAGCTCGTCGATACCGACGTTCTTGTACACAAAGCTATCGACGCCCGCCTCGCGGGCCTGATCGACAAAGGTGATCTCGGGCATGCCTGTCATGATAATGATGCGACACTCGGGCAGCTGCTCCTTGATGCGTGCCGCCGCCACGATGCCGTTTGAATCGTGTTCGGTGCACACGTCCATCAGTATCATGTCCGGGCGCTCCTTGAGCGCGACACCCAAGGCCTCGGAGGCATCGGCGATCGCGGCAACGACGGTCATATCGGGCTGGTCGCCAACGGAGCGCGCCAGGCTCTCGCGCAGGATGGCCTGATCTTCGACAATTAACACGCGGATCATGAGCTTCTCCTTTGGGACGTGTCGTTGGCGTTAAGCGGAATGGATACCGTAAGCGTAAAGGGCGGGGTGGCGTGGACCTCTAGGCTGCCACCCAGATCTTGCGCGACATGCCTCATACCTGGGATACCCGTTCCCTCGCGATACGATACGGGGGCCGGGGACCCGTCGTTAGAAATCGTCATGTGCGCGACGGCGTCAGCATCCGTCCTCTCCTGCCACAAGCGCACATGGACCCGATGCGCCTGTGCATGCTTGGTGGCGTTGGTCGAGGCCTCGCGGATAATCTGCAAAAAGGCGGCGGCGACACGTGCGTCCTCAGGCAGCGCACCCTCAACATCGATCTGCACGCTCACCAGGCCAAAGGCATGGACGATATCGCCCAGTTGCTCTGCCGGTTCGGTGTCGCCCCCGCTGCGCAGATCGGCAGCGATTGAGCGCAGCAGCGGGTCGATCTGCTCGAGTGACTCGTCATCCAGGCGCCCCTCCTCCAAATAGCGATGGAGGATGGACAGGCGCTGGCCGATCACATCGTGCACGCGGGAACGCATGCGCAGGTAGGCCGCATTGTCGGCAACCTTTTTGACTTCTTCGATCTGGGCCTGGAGCTCTTGGCCCGCAAGCTCAAGCAGGTGGTTGGCCTGCGCCAGGCGGTCATGCGCATGCGCATACTCTGTCACATCCAGACCGATTATGCGCTCGAACGAACGGCCCGAGACCATAACGCCATCGCACACAAACAGGCGAATCTCGGCGGGAGAAACCTCGACCACCGCACGCGCCTCACCAAAGCGGTCCAGGTTGATCCGCACGCTGTTCTTACCGCCTCCGGGCATTTGCATGCTGAGCTTGCGCAGGTCGTTCCATGTACCGCTCATATCGCCTAGGTCGGTGGGCATATGAAGCTCCACCAGGTTTTTGCGCATGCAGCGGTTCATGAGCAGTGGACGGCCCCTCGAGTCCAGATACAGGATGCCCACGGGAATCACGTTGATGGTTTCGATCGTCGAGAACGCGGTGATATCCTCCTGGCGGTTACGGACGTCCATCAAGAGCGCCGCGACGGAACGGAACAGGAAGAACGCTCCCTCTGCGATAAGGACAACGGCCCACACCGAGCCCATGGCAAAAACCACCGGCGGTGTCACGGCGCCAACAAGCAGCAGCTCGGCCAGCATGACAGGGCGACGATAGCGCACCATAAGGACCACGCCATAGGCAAAGATCGCGGCATTGAGCCACAACACTCCGCCCATTGCCCTGGCGCAAACGTCAAGCGGCGCCACCAGATACGAGCCAGACGACGCGAATAAGATGAGCGCCGAAATCATCAGGTGAAGCACAAGGCTCGTCTCGTAGGCGCAAATCACCTTACGGTTATAGGACGAGCGGCGCGATGCGATGAGCGGGACGTGGATCATCTGCAGACACGCAGCCAGGGCAAAGACAACATCGAGCGCAACGATTTGGGGAAGGATGAACGAAATCTGCATCGTCACTCACCCGCCTGCGGCATCAAGACGATCATGCGCAGCTGGCCGGGCTCGCCCTCAAGGCGATATGCCACGTTGCGCCCTTGCAAAGCGCTTTCGAGCTCTTGCGCAGCGGGTGTCTGCGAAAGATCCTCATCGTCGTTGGAGAAAAGCGTGGCACGCAACTCGACGCTGCACCGATCATGGTCGCCCAAGTGATACATAAGCGCCGGATGGTCGGTGGTGTAGGCAAAAAACGCAAAGTCATACACGCAGTCGTACAGGGCGCTTACCGTACTGGCGTGCATCGGGCGCCGTATGGCGATAATCGAGGCGCAATCGATATCGATGGTGCGCAGGTCGCTTGCGAGCTCATTGGCAATGAGTTGAATGCGGTCGCGATCAAAACCGCTCTCACCGTGCTGTGCCAACGTGAGCGACCCTTTGCGCTTGCAATAGGCGACGAGCATCTTGGCGCGCTGCAGCATGCGGTAACGCTCGTGCGAAGACGCCTCGTCGGTCAACGGTGGCAGCGAGCTCAGCAGGTCGTACATCCCTTCGAGCGCGCGGGCAAGTGCTTGGTCCACGTCTTGGACCAGCAAGGTCTCGGCCTCTTGATCTGCCAGATGCGTCTTAAGGTCGTAGTCGGCGGCGAGCAGCTCGTTTTGACGCTGCAGTTCCATGCGACGATGTGCCAGTTCACGGTTAAGCTCGTTGAGATCCGACACGTCTTGGGCAAGCAGGGCCGATCCGCCCAGCAGTGGAAAGGCACGGTACACCACATCGGGATCGGACGCCACAGCAAAGGCATGGGCGTGGCCGTGCTCCTGGGTCCGCAACTCCTCGCGCACGCCTACCGGCATTGGCTTTGACGCCGGCGTGGCATAGACCTCCTGCAGGTCGCGCGTTAGAACTTTGAGGTCGAGCGGCAAGGTGTCGAAGATGCCGGCGATGTCGTGATACGACGGAATGACACCGCAATCGAGACAGATTTCCATCGCCACCACGCACAGGACGCAATAGACGAGCGAAAAGTTGAGCCTCCATGCCCAGGGCACGCGCAACGCATACGAGACGGCAAAGAATGCGCCACCCAGCAGTACGAGCGCCGCCGTGCCCGAGAAACGCTGGATGCGAAAGGACGAGGACCGGCCCACCAAGATAAAAAAGGCCACGAAGTTAAAGGCCGTCCACACTAAGACGGCGAAATAGCCCCAGCCGTACGTGTAATCGTTGCTCCAGGTGTCGCTTGCACGGTCAAAGTGGAATACCTGCCGGTGGAAATCGTTGGTGAGCACAAAACCGATAAGTAGGATGGCCACGACCCACAGGATGCTGCGATAGCGACGGCCCGCACGGTGTTGTTCCAGCCCCGCAAGGCGCAGGCCGCACAGCTGGTAGAGCAGCGGAATGAGCGTCATGGGCACGTAGTACAGGTACCACAGCACGGTGGCATAGAACGGTGTGAACGACTTGTATTTGAGGATGACCTCAATCATCCAGAGGGCGCAGATGGTGGCGACGGCAACAAGGCGGCGGCGCAACACATAGTCCAAACAGCGTAGATAGACCGATACACCCCAGATCGAAAATATAATTGCGGCGACAAGCAACGGGAGAGAGCTCGAGTGGACGAGCGCATCCACGACCTCTTCGGACACCTCGCTATAGGCGGGCACGGCGTTGGAAAGCTTGGGGTCGGAGGCAAACAGCGCCGGCAAGACTGCCAAAAGCATGAGGAACAGCACGGTGATGGCGCCGGCGATAGCAAAGACGCGGTGACGGTACACCTGATGTGTTATACCAACAAGGAATCGCGGCATGGCGAAGAGCCTGCCGCCCCTGGGATCCGCCACGGGTGCGGATCGGGCGGCCGCGTGGCCGATATGTCGCTCGCGGGTACCCATAGTGCTTTTAGTGTACCGACAGGCGGGCCCAAAAAGCGGGCCACATGTCCCAAAATCCGCCGACGGCGAGGGACGTCGCCAGCGACTAGTCGTTTAAGAGCGTCCCCAATGACTACCAATGACGAGAGTGGATAATCTCCCACTTTGAGCCCACAAACAGGCTAAAAACGGGAGATTATCCACTCTCATTCTGCGGGCACTCATTTAAGTACGTCCCCAATGAGTGCTTTCACTTCTTTTAACAAAACGCCCGGCGGGCATTAACTGCTCGCCGGGCGTTTTGGTTAGGAAACTCTGAAGTTGAGTGTCTCGGCTTCCTTAGGACAGATCCTCACCATTCGTTTCAATGACATGCTTGTACCAGTGAAAGCTCTTCTTTTTGGAACGCTTGAGGGTGCCGTTGCCCGCATCATCGCGGTCGACATAGATAAAGCCGTAGCGCTTGGACATCTCGCCCGTGCCGGCAGACACCAGGTCGATCGGGCCCCAGGTGGTGTAGCCCAGCAGGTCAACGCCGTCCTCGGTCACCGCATCGCGCATCGCGGCGATATGCTGGCGCAGGTAGTCGATACGGTAGTCGTCGTTGATGGAGCCATCCTCCTCGACAACATCCTTGGCGCCCAGGCCGTTCTCGACCACAAACAGCGGCTTCTGATAACGGTCGTACAGGTCGTTGAGGGTGATGCGGAAGCCCAGCGGATCGATGGCCCAGCCCCACTGGCTCTCCTGCAGGTAGGGGTTCTTGGCGCCGGCGAAGGCGTTGCCCTGGGTGCGCTCGACATCGGGGTTATCGGCACCGGCGGAGCAACGGGTGCTGTAATAGCTAAAGCTGATGAAGTCGACGGTGTTGGCGGCCAGGATCTCGCGGTCCTCGTCCGTCATGCCCACATCGATGCCCAGACGCTCGAGCTTCTTGACGGCATAGGCCGGGTAGTAACCGCGGCTCTGAACGTCGACGAAGAAATAGTTGCTCTGGTTGTCAATCTGCGCCTGGCGCACATCGCCCGGACGGCAGCTGTAGGGGTAGTAGCTACCTGCGGCAAGCATGCAACCGATCTTGACCTCAGGGTCGATCTCGTGAGCGATCTTGGTTGCCCAAGCGCTGGCGACGAGCTCGTTGTGGGCGGCCAGGTACTCGACGGCCTCCTTGTTCTCGCCCTCCTCAAAGACCAGACCGGCACCCATAAACGGCAGGTGCAAGATCATATTGATCTCGTTGAAGGTAAGCCAGTACTTTACCAGGCCCTTGTAGCGGGTGAAGATCGTGGTCGCGAGGTTCTTGTAGAAGTCGATGAGCTTGCGGTTGCGCCAGCCGCCGTACTCCTTGATGAGGTGAATCGGGCAGTCGAAGTGCGTGATGGTCACGAGCGGCTCGATGCCGTGCGCCTGACACTCGCGGAACACGTCCTCGTAGAAGGCCAGGCCGGCCTCGTTGGGCTCAGTCTCGTCGCCGTTGGGGAAGATGCGGGTCCAGGCCAGGCTCATGCGGAAGGTCTTAAAGCCCATCTCGGCAAAGAGGGCGATGTCCTCCTTGTAGTGGTGATAGAAATCGATGCCGGTCTGCGCGGGGTAGTAATAGCCGTCCTCGAAGTCGAGCATCTTGCGCTGGCCGGAGACCACCGCATAGCGCTCGGGGCCGTGCGGGGCCACATCCACGTTGGCCAGGCCGCGGCCGTCCACGTCGTAGGCACCCTCGCACTGGTTGGCAGCCGTTGCGCCGCCCCACAGGAAGTCTTTACGGAAAGCCATGCATCAATCCTTTCACACGCTGTTTGTCGTGGCTTCAGTATCCCCGTAAGCAGCGCGCTACTCAACGGCAACGGCGCAGGTCGACACTTCTTTTCGCGCACAGGCGCCCCGCAGCCGCCCCCGTCTGACACTTTCTGATACCGCCGCCCCACACCACCACAAAGGGGACAGGCACCTTTGTGGTGGTTGGGGACGGTTTGTCTCGATCTGCAACAGGTAGGCAGCCAAAACCGGGCTTGGTGTTACAGATCGAGATTTTCGGGCAGCCCCCCGCAGTTTGTCTAAATCTGTAACAGGTAGAGACGATTTAGCCCGCTAGATGTTACAAATCGAGACGGAAGATGCTAGCCACAGGCGATGTCGAGGTTCTTGCCGACGAGGCCCACGTAGCCGCCCTCGGCCGCCTTGGGGCTGTCGGCGTGGCAGAGGACCCACTTGTCAGCCTTCCAGTAGCAGTAGCTGTCGCCGACCGCGGGCACGTCGGCTGCGGCCTCGGGGCGCGGACCATTGGTGCCGGCGGGCAACGCAACCATTACCTGGAAGCCGCCGTCGTCGACCATGCATGGCGTGTAGTGGAGCGTGGTGTTGAAGACTTCGACGACCGTACCCGCCGGCACGCGGAACGCCTTGACGCACGCGGTGTCGAGCTTGCCGTCCTCGATCTCCCAGCGATGCGCCACGAGCAGGATAAAGTCGCGAGCGCCCAGGTTAAACTCGCTGGCGCGGTGATACTCCAGGCAGTTGAGCTGCGTGTTGTGGCCGTTGCACCAGCCGAGCTGGAAGGGGCGGCCGCCAAACATGAGAAAGCCCAGTTTATCGGCACCCTTGACGCTCTCGAGCTCCGGCGCGCTTGCTACGTACTTGCTGCCTTCGGGGATGGGCGTGGCAGAGAGCGCCTCGAGCACGAGCGACGTGAGCTCGGACGGAACGTCATCCCAAACGTTGCCATAGGATTTGAACTCGGGATCGTTGACAGAATAGATGTGCATGTTCGCTCCTGTTCGTAAATGTGACTATACGAACATTCTAGAACAAACATGAGCGATTTTGAACGCTCGTCCCGACCACTCAACAAAAAGGCGCCCCCGCATAAGCGAAGGCGCCCAATGCGCGCGCTTTGGGCGATAAAGCCCTTACGCCTGCTGGTAGTGCAGGTGCTTCTCGTCGATATTGGCCAGGTCGCGGTCGAGATAACGGCGCGCGAGCCAGTTTGCCATGGGGAGGTTCTGGTCCAGATAGTTACCGCACTCCTCGGGAGCGGCGCCGGGGATATCGCCCTCAAAACCAGCAACAAACTCGAACAGCTCGCGCACGAGCGGCAAGATCTCCTCGCTCGTCAGCTCACCAAAGACAACCAGGTAAAAGCCCGTGCGGCAGCCCATGGGGCCAAAGTAGACAATGCGGCTCGACCACTCGGCATGATTGCGGAGGAACGTGGCACCCAGATGCTCGATGGTGTGGCACTCCGCCGTGTTCATAACTGGCTCCTTGTTGGGCGTGGTCAGGCGCAGGTCAAAGGTGGTGACGGCGGCGCCGGTCGCCGGATCGCGGTCGATGCGGCTCACATACACGCCGGGCTCGAGCAGCAGATGGTCAACGGAAAAACTCGCGATGCGCTCCATGGCAGATCCTCTCGGTAGTCAATTTGGGACGGGGCTCTTTTAGCTGGTTCGAATGGTCGCACCAATCATACCAGTCAAAAAAGCCCCACCCCAAATGAGCTGCCTAGGACGGGGATCAATGAGTTTTTTATCCCCGTCCCAGAAAAATCCTTGGGCGACGCGCAGCCGCCTAGGCAGTGTATGCAATTGTGGCGTCGACAGCATGGCGCCAGCCGGCGATCTTTTTGGCGCGCTCGTCGACGGACATGGTGGGCTCCACGATGCCGCGGGCGCCGTAGACGTCGACGACGTCGCGCGTGTACATGCCCAGCGCAATGCCGCAGGCCCAGGCCGCGCCCAGACCGCTCATCTCGTCGTTGCTCGCAATGCGGATGGGCGAGCCGACCAGGTCGCTCTCAAACTGCATCAGGTACGCGTCGCGCGTGGGACCGCCGTCAACACGAAGCTCGGCCAGTGCCGCGCCCGAATCCTCGACCATCGCATCGATGACGTCGAAGATCTGATAGGCGATCGACTCATCGGCGGCCTTCACGAACTCCGCGCGGCCCGTGGTGCGTGTCATGCCAAAGACGCAGCCCTCGGCGTCGCTCGCCCAGTGCGGCGCGCCCAGGCCAGTGAACGCCGGCACAAAGTAGACGCGGCTCGCCGGGTTGGCGGCATAGCACAGGTCGGTGACTTCCTCGGGATTGTTGATGAGCTCCAGGTCGTCGCGCAGCCACGTCTTGACGGCGCCGGCGTAGCTCACGTTGCCCTCGAGCACATACTCGGTCACACCGTCCATACGCCACGCAAGCGAGCTCGAAAGCCCGTGCGAGCTGGCAACGAACTCGTCGCCAACGTTCATCATGACCGAGCTGCCGGTGCCATAGGTCGCCTTGGCCATGCCGCGGCTGTGGCAGCCCTGGGCAAACAAGGCGGCATGGCTGTCGCCGAGTACGCCGTGAATGGGCACGGGCGCCGGCAAAAAGCCGCCCAGGTCCGTCATGCCGAACAGGCCATCGGAATCGGTCACCTGCGGCAGGCAGGCTGCATCGACGCCAAAGGCCTCACACACCGGCTCGCTCCAGCAGCCACGGCGCAGGTCGAAGAGCTGCGTGCGGCTGGCATTGGACCAGTCGCAGCGGAACTCCGCGCCGCCCGTGAGCGTCCAGACCACCCAGGCATCGATGGTGCCCAGACACAGCTCGCCTGCCGCCGCGGCCTCGGCAGCCGTGGGAACGTTCGCGAGAATCCAAGCCATCTTGCCCGCCGGATAGTAGGGCGAGAGTACCAGACCCGTCGTGTCGCGCACCAGCTCGGCTACACCCTCGCGCGCGGCCAGCTCGTCGCACAGCTCGCGGGCGCGGGCGCACTGCCACACCACGGCGTCGCACAGCGGCTCGCCCGTCGTGCGCCTCCAGGCAACGGTAGTCTCGCGCTGGTTGGAGATGCCGATGCCGGCGACGTCGGCCGGATCGACCCCGGTCTCCTCCACCACGGCGCGCGCCACGGCCAGCACGTTGGCGGCGATCTCGGCTGGATCATGGCTCACCCAGCCGGCCTCGTTGACAATCTGGCGATGCGAGCGATCGGCACGATGAATCAAATGGCCGCCCTCGTCCACCAGCAGCGCCTTGGTGCCCTGCGTGGATTGATCGATTCCGATGATGTAGCGGCCCATGGCCACCCCTTTCAAAACGAATGTGACAAAGGGACTGTCCCTTTGTCACATTCCAGTTACTCTGCGGGCAGGAACTCGGCGACCGTCTTGGCGATTCCCTCGCCGGTGAGCCCGTAGTGCGCAAAGACCTCGGGGCTCGTGCCGGTGATGACCGGCGCATCGGGCAGGGAGAGGCACTTGACCGGACGCGGGCAATGCTCGCCCACGACCTGCGCGACCATGGAACCCAGGCCGCCGAAGGGGCTGTGCTCCTCGACCGTCACGACGGCACGCGTGGTACCGGCGGCCTCGATCACGGCCTCGGCGTCGAGTGGCTTGACGCAGTACATGTCGAGCACTGTTGCCGAGATTCCCTGCTCGGCCAGCAAATCGGCGGCGTCCACGGCATGGCGGACCATCTCACCGGTGGCGACAAGCGTCACATCGGTGCCGCGACGCACCCAGGTGGCGCGATCCATCTGGAACGGGCACTCGCCCTCGGCGTACACGTCCTCGACCGGGTTGCGCCCCACGCGGATGTAGGCCGGCTTGTTGTCGGCTACCAGGGCGCGCACAAGCTCGGCGGTCTGGAAGCGGTCGCTCGGCAGATACACGCGCATGTTGGGAATCGCGCTCATGGCGGCGATATCCTGCGCGGAGTGGTGGCTCATACCCAGGGCGCCATAGGACACGCCGCCCGAGATGCCGATGAGCTTGACGTTGGTGTTGGAGTACGAGACGTCGACCTTGCACTGCTCATACGAACGCGTGGTCACAAAGGACGCCGGCGAGGCGGCCCAGGCCTTCTTGCCGCACGAGGCCATGCCGGCGGCGATGCTCACCAGGTCCTGCTCGGCAATGCCGACCTCAATGGACTGCTGGGGATACTGATCGAAGAACGGCGTGAGCGATGCGGAGCCGCGGGAGTCGGAGCACAGGACGACGATGTCTTTGTCAGTTGCGGCGGCCTCGAGCAGCGTGTCGCAGATAACCTTGCGGTTGGCGATCTTGTTAGCCATTGATAGCCTCCTTATGGGCAGCGAAATCGGCGATGATCTGGGCATATTCCTCATCGTTGGGCAGATGATGATGCCAGGAGGCCTTGTCCTCCATAACCGGCGAGCCGTAGCCCTTCACCGTGTTGAGGATGATGACCGTGGGCTTACCCTTGGTCTCGGCGGCCAGCGTCAGCGCGGCGTCGATGGCCTGGACGTCGTTGCCCGGAATGGAGAGCACGTTCCAGCCGAAGGCGGCCCAGCGCTCCTCCTGCGAGTCCTGCTTCATAACGTCCTCGGTGCTGCCGCTGATCTGCAGGCGGTTGCGGTCCACGAGCGCGCACAGGTTATCGAGCTGGTAGTTGCCGCCGCTCATAGCGCCCTCCCAGACCGAGCCCTCGGCAAGCTCGCCGTCGCCCATGATGGTGCAGACGCGGTAGTCGCGGCCGTCCATCTTGCCGGCAAGCGCCATGCCCACGGCCACGGGCAGACCGTGACCCAGCGAGCCCGAGTTCATCTCGATGCCCTTGAGCTTGTTGTTGGGGTGACCGATGTAGGGGCTGCCGAACTTGGAGAAGCGGGCCTTGACGTCATCGAGGTCCAGATAGCCCTCGTGGCAGAGCACCGCGTAGTAGGCCTCCATGGCATGACCCTTAGAGAGCACGAAGCGATCGCGGTTGGGATCGTCGACGGTCTCGGGCGAAATGTTGAGATGGTTGGCGTAGAGGGTCATGAGGGCGTCGATCACCGACATGTCGCCGCCGATGTGGCCGCCGGCGCCAGCCATGATGATATCGACGCAATCGCGGCGAAGGTCCCAACGCAGGGACTCAAGCTCTTCGATAGTTGCCATTTCTACTCTCCTCGCAGGTAGGCTTTGACGTCTTCTTCAATCGGGTCGTATAAGTCGGGGGCAATGCCGATGTACTTGCACGCCTCGTAGAGCACCGGCACGACGTTGGCGTGAATGGCGACGCAGTGGTGGATGTAGGGACCCTCGACGATCTTGGCCTCGAGGCGCTTGAGGTTGTCGACCTCGACCCACAGGTAGGTGCCCATGCCGGCCGGGCCGTCGATGCCGCGGGCATTGCCCAGCAGCAGCGAGTACTCGCCGTTGTCGCCGTCAAAACGGGCAAGGGTGAGGTCGCCGTGCTTGGCCTCGGCCGTCAGCGCGCCGGGGTGATCGAACGCCAGCGGGTAGGTGAGCTTGGGCTTGACGGCCGCACAGCTGCAGGGCCAGGGGCCACAGTGCTGCAGCAGCTCGCCGTTCTCGTTGTCGGGATGACGCACGGTCCAGTCGGCGAACATGCCGCGGTGACGGCCCAGATCGGCAGCCTCGACCATCAGCGCGGTGATGGCGCCGTGGATATCGGTCTCGCACACGACGGGGATACCCATCTCGTTAAGGATGGCGTTGGCGGCGCAGGGCATAATGCCCAACTCGTCCTGCAGGGCGTTCCAGCACTGGATGGCACCGGCGTTGCAACCGTACTTCTCGACCAAGCGCTTCATGGCGATGGCAAGACCGGCCACAGCGGGGACCTTATCCTCGGGGATGCAGATCTCAAAGCTGTCGGCAATGTGGGCGAGCATGGCTGCCATGGCCTGCTCGTCGGCCTGGGCGTCGCGCACGGCCTGGACAAGCTCGGTCATGGGGATGGGCGAAAGCTGGATGTTGAACTTCTCGAGCAGCTCGCCCTCGTTGCACATGGTCGACCAGAAGTCGAACGGACGGGTGGCCATCTGCAGAATACGGGTGTGCTTGAAGGTCTTGACCACGTTGCACACGGCCAAAAAGTCCCAGACGCCGCGCTCGAACTCGGGATCGGTCAGGCGGCAGTTGGTCATGTAGGTGAAGGGCACCTGGAAGCGGCGCAGGACCTTGCCGGTGGCGAACAGGCCGCACTGGCTATCGCGCAGGCGGGTGCCGTCGGGCTCGGGGCGCTCGTCGCGCGGACCCCACAGCAGCACGGGCAGACCGAGCTCGCGGGCAAGGCGGGCGCAAACGTACTCGGTACCAAAGTTGGCGTGGCACAGCATGATGCCATCGACGCCCTCGGCGCGGAACTTCTCGACGATAGGCGCGATATGGCTGTCGTCGAACAGCAGGCCCTCGTCGTTGATGTCGTCGATATCCACGATGTCGACGCCGATCTCGCGCAGGCGATCAGCCGTAAGGCCGCGATACTTGATCGCGTCCGGCGCGCTAAAGATGCTGCGGCGCGTGGGCACGAAACCGAGCTTGATCTTATCCATGTACGTCCTCCCCTAATCACATGTTCAGTAAACAGACGCATGTTTCGTTTTGTTCTGTTTACTAAATGTTTTACTCTTTTGTTTAGTAGTTTAGCGCGAAAGTCCCGTAAACGGTAGAGAAATCAGCCTAAACGGTATGTAAACAATCTGAACATACAAGGGCAACAAAAAGAGGGCCCCGTAGGACCCTCTCTCTTGGTAGCGTCATATATGGTTGCCTTTGGCGGACTTTTCCGCTCTGAGGTCTGGCGCCGTTCTGCCTAGATTTCGCGCACGCTCTGGCGCTCGACAAAATAGGTCGATACGGCCGTTTTGCAGGTATAGCTCTTGGGATTGCGGATGTTGCCCACCAGGCGGCGCACCGCGATCTCGCCCACCTCGTGCTTGGGAACGTGCACCGTGGTGAGCGGCGGGTTGGAGAAGGCACCCAGAGATAGGTCGTCAAAGCCGATGATCGAGACATCGTCGGGCACACGTATGCCGTGCTCGTTGAGCGCGCGCATGGCACCCACGGCGAGCACGTCGTTCTCGGCAAAGAAAGCCGTCGGCAGGTCGTCGTGCGAGACGCTGTCGAGCCACACGCCCATGTCGCGATAGGCACCCTCGAGCGTGGTGCCCAACGTGACACGCCATGCCGGATTGGCCTCGAGGCCCGCGTCCTCAAGCGCTTGGCGATAGCCGCGCTCGCGATCCTTAAAGTTGCGAATACGAAGGTTGCCCGCCAGATAGCCGATCTGCTTGTGGCCTTTCTCGATAAGGTAGTCCACGGCGCGCAGCACCGAATCGGTGTTGGCAATGACCACGGCGTCGAAATACTGGCGATCGCTCCAGCCATCGAGCACAATCAGGTGGGCGGCGGCGTTAGCGAACAGGGCGTAGTCCTCCTCGCCCAACTCCGTACCCATTAGCACAATGGCGGCGGACGGATCGGCGATCAGGCCCTCGACCTGCGGGCGCACGGCGTCCAGGTCGCTAAAGTCGAGCGAGACAAAGCTCGTGCTCATGCCGTGGCGACGCGCCTGACGCTCCACGCCCTCAATAACCGCGGGATGGAAGGTGCTCTCGTCCAGGATGGCACCCGTCTTGCGCGCAAGCACGAACTGGATACTCTCGAGCTGCGTCGACTGCTGGTATCCGAGCGATTGTGCGCACTCCAGGATGACCTTGGCGGTCTCCTCGCTCACGCTGCGCTTGCGGTTGAGCGCGTTGGACACGGTCGCAGGCGAAAAACCGGTGATGCGGCTGATCTCGCGAACACTTGCTTTAGCCATTGTTCCCCCTAGTAACGGTCGCGGTCGAGCATCGTGGCCTGACCGCCCCGTGACTCGATAACTAAACGACCGCAAATTCAATCTAAACAGAATAGTAAATGTTTAATAGCTAGTTTAGCCTGTTGTCAAGCAAAGTGGTGCGACTATTCCCCCAACGGGCACATTTACTCGGTAGCTAAAAAAGCCCCGTCCCAAATTGACTACATGGGGCGGGGCGTGAAAAACATTTAGCCCAGGACGCGGGCCATACGCGCCTTGAACTCGGACAGAAAGCGCGGGGCGTCGACGGTCAGCGCCACGAGTGCGCTCTTGTCGGGATCGGCCACACGGCGCTCATCGCAGATGGTGCGGCCGCGATACTCGCCAAGCAGGTCGATGCGCAAGTTACAGCCGAGCGCGCCCACGAGCGTGGGGTCAATCGCCACGGCGACGGCAAGCGGATCGTGCAGCGCGCAGCCACCCAGGTAGGAGGCGTTCATCTCGTACGAGCCAATGTAGTGCTCCACCATGCTCGCAAACGCGCAACCGGCCATGGTGCCCGAGCCCGTCCAGCCGGCAATGTCGCGACGCGTGAGCACCACGCGATGCGTCACATCCAGCCCCACCATAGTGAGCTTGCGGCCCGAACGCAGCACGGCATCGGCCGCCTCGGGATCACTTGCCATGTTGGCCTCGGCGCCCGCGCTCACGTTTCCGGGCACGGTGAGCGCACCGCCCATCACGACCACGCGACCGATAGACATCATCGCCGCCGCATCGCGCTCCAAGGCAAGTGCCAGGTTGGAGAGCGGGCCGGTCGCAACGTAGACCAGATTGGGACCATAGGTGCGCGCAGCATCAATCAGGTAATCGACCGCCGCGTTACCGTCGGCCGACGTCGCCCCCACCGGCTCGTACGGCGACGCGGGCACGCTCGCCCCGCCAATGCCGTTCTTGCCGTGAATGAGCGTGGTGGACGCCGGCGGTGTATAGGGCTCAGTCGCCTTAATGGGACGATCGGCGCCCAGGTACACCGGCACCTCGGGACGACCCAACAGGTCGAGCACCGCCAGGCAGTTGTGCGCCGATTGCTCGACGCGCACGTTGCCAAAGCACGTGGTGATGCCCACGAGCTCCACCTCGGGGCTCGCGATGGCATAGGCCAGCGCCATCGCATCGTCCACACCCATATCCAGATCAAGGATCAGCTTCTTGGTTGCCATTGTTCTACTCCGCTTCTCCGTCTTTATCGTTTAACCAAACCAATGTTCAACTTCGGCGCGCGTGGGAATCGATTGCTGAGCGCCCAGACGCGACACCGTCACCGCCGAGGCGCGAGCACCCGCGGCCATGCACTCAAAGAGCGGCAGACCCTCCAGACGAGCTGCAGCAAGCGCACCAATAAACGTATCGCCCGCGGCCGTCGTATCGACCACCGCGCTCGAAAGCGCCGGCATGCGCAGCGGCTCACCGCCATCGCCGAGCGTAACCGAGCCGGCGCCGCCCAGCGTGATGACCGCGGCGCCGGCGCCCTTGTCGAGCAGCGCATTGAGCGCGGCGACGCAACTCGCATCATCTGTGGGCAGAATGCCCGTCAGCATCTGGCACTCGGTCTCGTTGGGGCAGACCAAGTCGACCGCAGGCCACGCTCCTGCCGGCAAATCGCAGGCGGGCGCAGGGTTAAAGACCGTATAGAACCCCAGCTCGTGAGCGCAAGCAAGCGCCTCGGCCGTCGCTGCAAGGTCACATTCGCCCTGGGCGATAAAGACGCTTCCGGCAGCCGGGGCAAACTCGCTGGCATCGCCGTCGAGCTCGTCGGCCACCAAGCGCCTCAGTGCGCGGGCAACGTCCTCGCCCGCAAGCGCATGGTTGGCGCCCGGCGACAGCACGATGCGGTTGTCGCTCTCGCAGCGAATGATAGTCGCGGTACCGGTCTCCACGTCATCGCGACGCGCCACAAACTCAACGCCCACGCCGGCATCCTGGAGCCCTGCCACAAGCGCATCGCCAAAGGTATCGCGCCCAACAGCGCCAATCATGCACGTGCGCGCACCCATGCGCGCAGCAGCGACGGCCTGGTTAGCGCCCTTGCCACCGGCGTTGGTGATAAAACCGCTGCCACCGACTGTCTCGCCCGCACGCGGCATGCGCTCGCACGCCACCGAAAGGTCCATGTTCATGCTGCCGAACACCGCAACGATGCTGTGATCCGCCATGGAAACCTCCTCGTCTTCAGGCTTTGCGCCCACCGTCGACCAACGATTGTGCACTCTCGCACCCCCTATAACTTTAGTCCACTTTGATGTGGACGCGCGCTTGAGCTTACGCCAGCAGCAAGCATTCACAGGGGCAGGCAGCTACAATGAATACGTGCTGATTATTCTCGTCATTGGATGATGTTTTATGGAACAATTCTCGCAATCGGGCTCGCGCGGTCGACGCCGCACGGGCAACGAGCCGGCGCCGCACGAACGCGTGAAGGGCGAACGCCGTGCCAACGAGCCGCGACGCACCGCGAGCCCCCATCGCGCTTCTGCCAACAACGCGGGCCGCGCCAACACACCCGCCGCGGAGCAGACGCCTGCTCGCCCCAAGTCCCGCTACATCCCTGCCCTTGACGGCCTGCGCACGCTTGCCGTCGTCGCGGTGGTGCTCTATCACCTCAACCTCACGTGGGCTCAGGGCGGCCTGCTTGGCGTCACGATCTTCTTTGTGCTTTCGGGCTATCTGATCACGCGCTTGCTGCTCAACGAAGTCGCTAAGACCGGTCGCATCGACCTTAAGAGCTTCTGGATTCGCCGCATCCGTCGCCTGGTCCCCGCCGTGGTAACGGTAGTGTTCGTGACCTGCGCGCTGTGCACCATCTTTAACCACGTGATGCTCACCAAGATGCGTCCCGACATTCTGCCGTCGCTGCTGTTCTTTAACAACTGGTGGCAGATTATGCAGGACGTCTCGTACTTCAACGCCCTGGGCGACCCCTCGCCGCTTACGCACTTTTGGTCGCTCGCCATCGAGGAACAGTTCTACCTGGTTTGGCCACCGCTGCTGCTCGCTATGGTATCCATGCACATGAGCAAGCCCAACACGCGCCGCATGGTTCTGGGCCTGGCTGCTGTCTCCGCCATCGCCATGATGGTGCTCTATAACCCTGCCGCCGACCCCAGCCGCGTGTACTACGGCACCGACACCCGCGTCTTCTCGCTGCTGCTGGGCGCCTGGATGGCCTTTATCCCCGATCGCGACCTGGCGCCGGTGTGTCTCGCTCATCGTTTGGGGCTCAATCGCCTGGCTGGCGCCGCCAAGCACGGCAAGAACGCCGAGGGCAAGCCTGGCGAGAAGGCCGACAACGCAGCCGAGACCGTCCCGGCACAGCCGAGCGCCCTCGTGCGCTTTTGGTCCTCGCCCGCATCCATCGATGTGTTGGGCGTCGTGGGTCTGGTTGGCCTTGCCGCCATGGTCGCGCTCACCAACGGCTACACCGCGTTCCAGTATCGCGGCGGCACGCTGCTATGCTCCATCCTCACGCTCATGGTCATCGCGGCCTGCGTGCAGCCCCAGGGAATGGTTGCCCGCGCACTGTCCGCCGAGCCGCTCGTGTGGGTTGGCAAGCGCTCGTACAGCATCTACCTGTGGCACTATCCGCTACTGTTGCTCATGAACCCGGTCGCCAACATCAACGATACGCCGTGGTGGCAGTACATTTTGCAGGTGTTGTTGGTGGTCGCCGCAGCCGAATGTTCATATCGCTTTATCGAGACGCCGTTTAGAAAGGGCGCCTTTGGGCGCACCGTATCCGAGTTTCGCGACGGCGCCACCACGCCCGCCAACTGGGTACGCGCGCACGTCCCTGTCTGCGCAGCCTGCGCTGTCGTGTTGGTCGTTGCACTGGGCGGCCTGATCTTTGTGCCGGAGACCTCCGCACTGAGCGGTGAGGGCGCCGAAGTCCTCAACAAGGAAGCCAAAAACACCGCGCCCACCGACCAGCAGGCGGCCGACGACACCGACAAGGACAACGACGGCTTCCCCGACGGATCCTACGACCTGCTGATGATCGGTGACTCCGTGTCGCTGCGCGCCGTCGATTCCTTCGACGGCGTGTTCCCCCACAGTCACATCGATGCCGAAAAGGGCCGCCAGTTCGATGCGGGCCGCGCGGCATTTGAGGGCTATCTCCAACAGAACCTTGCCGGCAAGATCGTGGTCTTTGCACTGGGCACCAACGGCTTGGTAACCGACGACCAGATCGACGCCATCATGGCCGATGCGGGAGATAAGCGTATTGTGGTGTTTGTGAACACGCGCAGCCCGCAGCCGTGGGTTGGCTCTACCAACCAGGCCATCGCCAACGCCGCTACGCGCTACAAGAACGTGCGCGTTATCGACTGGTACGGATACAGCGCCAACCGCAACGACCTGTTCGATGGCGATGGCACGCATCTATCGACCACTGGCGTAACTGAGTACCTCAACTTGATCCACGATGCAGTCAAGAAGGACCTGCCCGTGCATCCCGAGGATCACGTCAACGATCCGCAACCGGCAGCCGTCAAGTCTGCCACCGACGCACTCGTCAATGCGCTCGCTCTCAAGCCGCACAAACTGGGCACCGACAAGTAGCCTGCAGCAAACAACCCAAAATCACTCTTTTCGAGCCGGCTCCAAGAGGTCGTGGACAAAAAGGGGCAAATATGAGTACTGTTACCATTTTAGTAGCAGGCAAAACCACCCAAAATGGCGCCCAAGCGGTAGCGCGCGACCCTTCCAGTTGACCAGAATGGCCGGCTTAAGACTTGGAGCTTCGCTTTTAATGAACAGATTTTTAGATATGTTCATTATTTTCTTGGTCGTAAATACTATCATCCAGGCAACAGTACTCATATTTGGCATTTTTTGTCCACACGCATATTACTAACCCCCTATAACAGGCAAAATACAGTCCGCAACCCATGGCAGCGGCCTGTTTGGAGTCCAAAGGAGGCGCTAAGCGCTGTAACCCATCGCCTGCAGAACAAACATAACGACCGTGAGCACCGTAATCACACCGATAGTCGCCCAAGTGAGCACATTCCACACGCGGCCGTTGCGGTTAGTGCCCATAATGTGACGGTCAGCGGCAATAACCACCTGGAACACCAGAACCACGGGCAGCAGCACGCCATTGATGACCTGCGAGGTCATCATAATCTGGAACAGATCGACGCCGGGCATAAGCACCAGCACGGCAGAGATGCCGATGATGGCCGTAATGATGCCGCGATAGACCGGGGCCTCGTCCCAGCTGCGATCGGCACCGCGCTCCCAGCCAAATGCCTCGCAGATAGCGCTCGACGTAACGCCCGGCAGCACGCAGGCAGCCAAGAAACTCGCCGCGACCAGGCCCGAGGCAAACAGTACCGTAGACCACTGACCCGCAATAGGCTCCAGCGCGCGGGCAGCATCGGCAGCATCGCTAATCTGAATACCCGCCGGGAACAGCACCGTACCGGTCGTAATGATAATAAAGCCGGCAATGACATCAGCGGCAAGCGAGCCGCTCACGGTATCGATGCGCTGCAGCACGATATCGTCCTCGCCCGCGTTCTTATCGACCACGTTGTTCTGCGCCAAGAAGATCATCCACGGTGCGATGGTGGTACCGATTGTTGCGACCACGAGCGACACGTAGCTGGGATCGTTCTGAATATTGGGGACGACCAAGTCGACCGCGACCTCGCCCCAGTTGGGGCCGGCCATAAACGCGGCGACGATGTAGGTCACGAACACGCAGCTTACCAGCAGCAAAATCTTCTCGATGCGCTGAAAACTGCCCGACATGGTAAGCATCCACACCAGCAGCGCCACGAGCGGCACCGAGATGCTCGCCGGAACGCCAAACAGAGCAAGGCCACTCGCGATACCCGCGAACTCCGAGATGGTCACCGCCGTGTTGGCAATCAACAGCGCCGCCATGGCCAGCACGCTCCTGCGCACGCCAAAGCGCTCACGGATGAGCGAGGCCAGGCCCTTACCCGTGACGCATCCGCAGCGCGCCGCGGTCTCCTGCGTCACGATAAGCAGCACAGTCATGACGGGAAGCATCCAGAGCATCTTGTAGCCATAGCTGGCGCCCGCGCTGGAATACGTTGCAATGCCGCCGGCGTCATTGCCCGAAAGCGCCGCCAGCAGACCGGGACCCATAGCGCCAAAGATGGCCGCGATGGTCAACTTTTGCTTGGTGCCCGACTTTTGCTTGGTATTTTGCACGCGACCACCTAACCCATGACCGACATGGTGAGCAGCACCGCAGCGGCGCAGTACGCTACGCACGAGATCATGACGGCAATAACGTTCATGGCGGTGCCCGACGTGTTGAGGTCATGCTCGTCACGCCAGAACAGCACCATCAGGTAAATCACGGCGCTCATGTTGCCAACCAGGCAAATGATGGCAGCGATATTAAAGCACCCGGTAAAGAGTTGCTCCTCAAACATGGGCGCATCGGGGAACGCAGCGGTGCGCACCAGCTGGGCGCACAGGTAGGTCACGAGTGACAGAATCAGGCCCATGCCCGTGCTCTGGAAGAAGAACCCCAGATACGGCTTGGGCTCGTCGTCGTGACCGTCATACTCCAAGAAGTAGTTCTTGACGAACGACACCATGCGCGAGGCAGCAAGCAGCACGAGCGGCATGGCGCACATGGGGAACACCACCAGATGCGCGGAGCCGAGCGCCGTCCCCAGCACCGTTGCCATGATGCACGAGGCAATGCCCCACACGACAACCCAGTACTGGCGATGCACAAACCAGCTGAGCACGTTCGTCGAGTCGTCCGACGCGCTATCGCCCGAGCCGACACCGGCGATCTGCAGGTCCTCCTGATGCTCCTCGGCGATAACGTCCATGGCGTCGTCGAAGGTCACGATGCCCAGGATATGACGGTTCTCGTCGCAGACAGGGATGGCAACCAGGTCGTACTTGGTCATCTCGTCCGTCACGTCTTCCTGGTCCTCGTCGGGCGACACGTAGACCAGGTCGCGATAGGCGAGCTGGCCCAGCGTGGCATCGCGGTCGGCAACGATCAACGTGCGCAGCGAGAGCACGCCGGTGAGCATGCCGCTCGGATCCTCGGTATAGACGTAATAGACACTCTCGAAGTCCTCATCGAGTTTGCGAATCGCCTCGATGGCATCGCCGACCGTCGCCGTGGCGGGCAGCGAGACAAACTCCGAGGTCATGATGCGGCCGGCGGTGTTGTCCTCATAGCCCAGCAGGTTACGAATCGCCTTCTCCTCCTTGACGCCCATCAGGCGCAGGAGCTTCTCGGCCTTCTCGTAATCGAGCTCGTCGATCAGGTCGGCGGCGTCGTCCGGGTCCATCATGGCCAGCATCGACGATGCGTCCGTGTCGGACAGGCCCTCGAGCATCTCGGTCATAAGCTCGTCGTCATCGAACTCCGAGATGGCCTCGGCGGCCTGGGCAGTATCGAGCTGTGCAAACACCTGCGCACGCAGGCGCGGGTCGAGCTGCTCGATAATGTCGGCGATGTCGGCAGGGTGCAGCTCGCCGAGCGTCTTATGCGACACCGAGAGTTGAATGTTCTTGGTCGAGCGATCGAGCAGGTCCATGTAGGACCAAGCGATGATGTCCTCACTGAGCGGCTTGCCCAGGTGCTTCATAAAGCCTTCGACGATATGCTCGAGTGCGGGGCTGATCGCGCGTAGCAGACCGCGGGCGCCCACTTCGGCGCCCAGCAGGCGCAGCTGATTTTCGCCCGACATGGAAAACTTGATGTCGTTTACGCGCACGACTTTCATGCCCTGCGTGTCGACAATCTGCTTGTTGAGCACGTCGCGGGCAAGCAAGAGTTCGGTCGGCTGCAGGTACGAAAAACGGATTTCGGTGGCCGACGTCTTAAGGTGTACACCCGTCTCGTCGATACGGTCGACCCATTTGCGCCAGCTGATCATAAACGGCGTCTTGCCGGGACCGCGGAACGCGAGCGACGTCACGTGCGGAAAAACTTCGCCGGTAGCAATACCAAAATCGTTCACCACGCCGAGCTTTTCTCCATCGACGTCCAAGACCGGCAATTTGAGCATCTCACTCAGATAATTCAATGGTGCTCCCCATCATTATTCCTCCGAACGCGGCCGCATGTGCGACGTCCGGGGGCTTCTGGATATGTATACGCATGCGCGGGCGGCACGCCGCTCGACGCTTACACCCCGTGCATGCGCAAAAAGCACCTGCATGGGGTCATCGACTGTATGGTCGAGGTTTGGATTTCACCTGTAACCTTTCTCTTGACCCTCATTAACCGCAGTAACTATAGCATCAGCATCGCCCTGCGGCATCGAATTTATGCGCTGCACATTGCAGGCATACCAAACGCTGACGCATCCGTGACATAGTCATTGGGGACGTTCCTAAATGACTACCCAATGACTACTCTGTGGTGTCGTCGTCCTCGGCAAGTTGGGGGAACACGGCGTCCTTGGGCATGGTGACCTTCGTCAGCGAGGTGAGCTTTTTGCTCAGCGACGTGTCCGTCTTGACCAGGTCGCTGAGCGTCACGATCTTGTAGCCGTCGGCAATGAGGCCGTCGATAATCTGCGGCAGCGCCTCGAGTGTCTGCTCGGCGCATTCGTCTCTATCGGTGAGCAGCACGATATTGCCCGGCGTCACCGAATCGAGCACCGTCGAGACCTGTTCGTCGGCACCGTTTAGCAGCCAGTCGCCCGAGTCGATATTCCACGAGACCACGGCGGAGACCAGGTCCATCGCATCAATCCAGTTTTGCTCGTCAAAGGCAGCGTAGGGAGCACGCAGCAGCATCGTCTTCACGCCGGTCGCCGACTTAATCGCATCGGTGCCTTTCGTGATCTGTTCGCGCACCGCCTCACGGTCCTGACCCTTGAGCGAATCGTCGCTGTAGCTGTTGGATCCGATCTCGCACCCGGCGTCGACAATCGCCTTGGCCGTGGCAGGCGAGGCCTCGGCCGCATCGCCCGAAAGGAAGAACGTCGCGGTGACGCCCTTTTCCTTGAGCACCTGCAAGATCTGTTTGGTGGCGCCGCTCGGACCCTCGTCAAACGTCAGCGCCACGTACTTTTTGTTGCCCTTGGGCGCCACGCTGGCGCACGCAACGACGCAATCGGTGGCGGGCACAACCTCGCCGCGGTCCTGCGTCTTGCCCGACTGCTCACCAACCCACACCTCGGAGCGGCCCTGGACACCCCACGTCTGCACATACTCTATGGCGCCCGTGCCCTCGACCTTGAGCTTGGGCTCGATAACCGTAGCCTGAATCTCGTGCTTCTCGTAGGTGTTACGGCCATCCTTGACCGTCACCTTCTCGCCGCCCTCAAGTTCGCGGCTATCCCATTTGCCCTGCTTCACGCGCTTGCCGTCGACCTTCACCGACAGCTTTTCGCCCCCATGGCGCTTGAGCACGCTGTCATCGACGGCCAGTAGGTCGCCTGCGTCGTAGGTGTCAGTCAACTCCTGGTCGTCTATGAGATTCTGCAGCGTAGAGCCCACGCGCACCGCGGTCTTCTGGCCGTTGAGTTCCACGTCCACGCTGCGGTTGACGTAGCCCACGACGGCAGCGATAAACAGCACGAGTGCGCAACCCACGGCGATGAGCGCATAGGGCAGGCGAGACGAACGACGGGGCGTACGGCTGTTGCCGATGCGCGCGCTGCGATCGCTAAAGCCGCGGCTATGGTTGAGGTACATCGCGCCGGGCTTACGGTGACGCTTGCGCTGACCGCTGGGCAGCTGCCCCAGATCGCGGCGCGCCGTCGGACGCGTACCCGAACGCCCGTTTAAGTTGGATCCGTTTTGGCGCATATGCCCTCCCCCATAAACACAGCAAGCCGGAGCAACAGGTCTCCGGCTTGCCTCCCATCATTTGGTACGTCGCTATTTTGTAGCTTTTGACGAGCCTCCGCTCGCCTTTTGGTATTCGTCCTTAAAGGCCTTGAACATGCCGCGCGTCTTGCCGAGCTGCTTGCCCAGTGCGCGGCTGCCCTTGTCCACGGCAACCGATCCCTTATCGTCGAGTACCTTGGCGCCCTTTTTGACCTTATCGCCCACCACGACGCTGGCCTCGGCGGCCTTGGCAGCCGCACCGCCCGAATACCCGAGCGACTTGACCTCGTCCGAGACGACCATCGCGCCGTTCTCGTAGCCGCGCAGCATCGTCGGTGGCACCTGCGTGTCGCCCACCAGCACGCTCGAAGCGGCACCGGCGGTCACATAGAATGCCTGCACGACACCCGAGCGTGGCTTGAACTCAACGTCCGAGCAGTAGCCCACGACATCGCCCGATTCCGTGCGCACGTCCATGCCAACCCAGATGATGCAATCGTCCAGGTTGATGTCGAGGCGCTTGGCGGCGGCAGCATCGTACGTGTCCTTGACGTCATCGACCGCAATGGCACCCTCGTAGACACCAATGGCGTCGAGCGCTACGAATCGGTCGGGGCGCTCGATCATGCCCGCGATATCGGACTGGCGGACCATAAAGCCGACCACGCGCGTACCGCCCGGGGTAAAGACCGGAAAGTGAATCTTTCCGAGCTTTTTAGGGCTGCGCGGCGTGCCGTCCTTTTTGGTGCGCTTGTCCTCGGTAGGCTTGCGATAAATCTTGGCGCCGACAAAATCCCCGGCGCGCATTATGCCTCGGTCGAGGGCTCCGCAGCCTCGGTATCAGCCTCGACGGCGTTCTCGACCACGACGTCGGCGGCAGGCGTCACGTTGCCACCCGAAATGGCGTCGTTGAGCTGCTCACGCAGCTGGTCCATGCGCTCGCGGGCCAGGTCGACCTTGGCGCGCAGGTCGTCGGTCTTGGCGTCGACCATCGGGCCAAAGTCATTCACCGCAGCACGGGCCTCCTCGGCGCTGTGCTCGTAGGTGTCGCGCATATTGTCCCAGGCGTCGTTGGCGATATCGGCAGCCATGGCGCGGGTCTCGGCGCCCGAGCGCGGAGCCAGAGCAACACCGATAATAGCGCCGGCAGCAGCACCAAAAAGTGCGCCGGAGACAAAGCTGAAAGTCTTACCCATGATCATTCCTCTCCTGCGGGCACGTCGGTGCCCACCGTTTGAATGCTGTCCATTATACCCGCAGCGCATCACTTGCCGCTCCGCTCATCTGCGTACGGCAAAGGTGCAGGTACGTGATGGTGATAAACGCGTAGGCCTACTCCTGAGGCATAGCCGGCATGGCCACCGTGGCACCCGGGTCCTCGCCGGCGCCGTCCACGAGCGGCAGGCCGCCCTCATGCGCAGGTCCTGCCGGAACCGTCGCCGCACCGCCAAAGACGGCAGCGGAGGCCTCGTGGCTCTCGGCAACCGCGCCCTCGGTATCAATCGCCACCTGGGGCTCGTCGTCAAAGTTGGGGACGCCCTGGGGCTCGGTGGGAACGGGCTCGGCGGTCGCATCGGCAACGGGCTCGGCGTCGACCGGCACATCGCCCTCGTCAGCGCCCTCGTCCTCGGCAGCATCTTCGCCGTTCGCAGCGGCGACGGCCTCGTGAGGATCCTTGCCCTCGGCCTCGGCGCGCATGCCCAGCACCAGGTTGCGCAGGCCCGCGACCGTACCGTCCACATCGGGAGCCTGCTGGTCGGCGTGCAGGTACGCCCAATCCATCATAAAGGTCGCCGACGACAGCGCACCAATGGCCAACGCGTCATCGGGACACGAAAGCTCAACCTCAAAGACGCGCTCGTCGTGCTCGCTCACGCGCGTGCGACCGCACGAGATGCTGCCGGCAAGACCGGTCTCGTTCATGAGCTCGACCGTCACGTGCTCTAGCAGGTGGCAAAGCTCAGTCTGGCCCATGCAGTCCTGAAATTCGCGACCGGAATCGCCCAGGCACAGGTGCTTGGCAATCGCAGGCACCAGGTAGTACACGCGCGCCGTGGCCTCGATGTCCTCCGAGGTCATGAGCGGCATGCCGGGGTTCACCAGCACATGCGCGCAGATCTTGTCCTCGCTGACGGTGACCTTAAGGATGTTGAACAGGCCTGCCATAACTCTCCCCTACTCGTCCTTGCCCTACTCGTCGCCATCGTGCGGATCCGCAGAGCCCGCACCCGACGCCGCCGGCTTCTCTGCCGAGGACTCGGAATCCTTCTTATCGGTTTCGGCCGGAGCAATCACGCGAATGAGCGAGATGCGCTGGCCACGCATCGACTGCACCTTGAACTTGTACCCCGCGACCTCAAACACCTCTCCGATGTCGGGCACCGAGTCACAAAGCTCCAAGATCCAGCCGGCGATGGTCTCATAATCATCGCTTTCCTCGAGCGGCCAACCAAGCTCAATCGCGTCATCGCACGAAAAACGCCCATCGACGAGCCACTCGCGGCGCGAAAGGCGCGTGAGATACTTGTTGTCGGGGTCGAACTCGTCCTCGATCTCGCCGACGATCTCCTCGACGATGTCCTCGATGGTGATGATGCCGGCCGTGCCGCCGTACTCGTCCACGACCACCACGATCTGGTCGTGCGAGGTCTGCATCTCGGACAGCAGCGGCAGGATGTCCTTGGTGTCGGGCACAAAGGTGGCGTCGCGCAAAAAGCCGGCGATGGGCTGGTCGCCCTTGCCGTCGAGCGCGGGCTGGATCAGGTCCTTGATGTGCGCGATGCCCGCGACGTTGTCGGGGTCCTCGTGATAGACGGGGATGCGGCTGAAGCCGGTCTGGCGCATGGTGGACAACACGTCGGCGACCGTCTCGTCGTCCTCGCACATGGTGGTGTCCACGCGCGGCACCATGACCTCGCGGGCAACGGTGTCGCCCAGGTCAAAGATCTCGTGGATCATACGCTTTTCCTCGTCGAGCAGGTCGTCCTGCTCCGAGACCATGTACTTGATCTCTTCTTCCGAGACGTTCTGACGGTCGTCGGCACTCTTGATGCGCAGGATGCGGGCCAGGCCATCGGAGCAAGCGCCAGTCAGCCACACGAGCGGACGGGCGATCTTTTGGAAAAACGACAACGGTCCCACGACCTGCTTGGACACGCCCTCGGCATTGGCCAGGCCGATGCGCTTGGGGACGAGCTCGCCGATCACGATGGACACGAAGGCGACCGCGACGGTGATGATGACCGGCGCCAGGCCGCGCGCGATGGCGGAGAGCGGCGCGATGCCAAAGCTCATGAGCCACGTGGCGAGCGGGTCGGACAGACTCGTCGAGGCAACAGCGGACGAGGCAAAGCCCACGAGCGTGATGGCGACCTGGATGGTAGCGAGCAGCTGGTCGGAATCGGCGGCCAGCTTAATGGCGCGCTCGGCGCGTTTGTCGCCTTCCTCGGCCTCGTGCTCCAGCACAGCGCGCTTTGCCGTGGTGAGCGCCATCTCGGACATAGAGAAGTAACCGTTGATGAGGGTCAAAACGAGGGTAGTGATAAGGGAGATGGTTATGTCCATCGGGAGTTTCTCGAACCTCCAAGATTCGGGACGTTAGGGTAAAACGTTGGTGGCGGATACGGCAATTGCACCGGCGCCCAAACAAGGATGCGGGCGCGCAGGCGTGGTCGCTAGATTACGAAGAGGATCACCGCCATGAACTGGAAGATACTGCCGGCGAGCACCCACAAGTGAAACACACTGTGCAGGTAGCGCACGTTTTTGGCGATATAGAACGGCACGCCCGCGGTGTAGCACACGCCGCCGACGGCGAGCAGGGCAAGTGCCACGGGGTTGAGCAGCGCCACAAGTTCGGGCAGCTTAAAGACGACGAGCCAGCCCATCAGCAGATAGACCAGGCCGCATACCCAATGCGGTTGACGCTCGCGCAGAAAGCACTCGAGGGCGATGCCGATAATGGCGATGGCCCACACGGCAAAGAACAGCGCGGGGCCGCCGTCGTTTGCGAGCGTGATGAGGCAAAACGGCGTATAGCTGCCGGCTATGAGCAGGTAGATGCAGCTGTGGTCGATGATGCGAAACACGCGCTTGGCGCGCGCGGGCTGAATCGCGTGGTAGAGCGTAGAGGCTAGGTATTCGAGGATAATGCTGACGCCATAGACAATTGCCGCGGCCATGTGGGCCGGGCCGCCGCCGCGCAGGGCAGCGAATACGATCAGGAGCACCAGACCCGCAATGCCCAGCAGGCAGCCGACACCATGGGTGACGGAGTTCATGATCTCCTCGCCCACCGTGTAGTGCGGAATGGCCGCGGTCTTGGGCCGCGGCTTGGAACTGTCGCTCGAATCGGACATGCCGGTTACATCCTCCAACATAAAAGAGTTCTCAACACTATATCAAAGCGTCTGGGTACGTGCGAAATTTGCACCATACGTGACCCTTTGTTTACCCATTCTTTGTCTGTTGACGCATCAACGGCGAACATCCATAATGCGCTTCGTTTGATTGTTGACGTATTAACATCCCAGAGGAGAAGACATTATGACTCAAAGCGCACACCCCCATCGAAGGCTCAAGATAGCCGGCGTTGTTGCGCTGGCGCTCGTTGTCACGTTGCTCGGATTTGCCGGCAACTTTTTGTTTGACTTTGCCCTGAACCCCCAAGCGCCGTACACCATGAAGATGATGCAGGATAGCAAGAACGACAAAGAAGGTGAGCATCCGGATGCCGAGGATACCGAGGCGCGGGCATGGTTTAAAGAGAACCGCAAGAGCAGCAGCCTCACCGCAGATGACGGAACCGAGCTCGCCGCCTGGTATTTTGCCGCCCCGGAGAGCACACACGACTACGCCGTCTGCCTGCACGGATATACCGACGAGCCCATCGGTATGGCCCGATACGTCAAGCGATTCCACGACCGCGGCATGAACGTACTCGCACCCGCCGCCCGCGCCCACGAACGCTCCGGCGGCGACTATATCGGCATGGGCTGGCCCGAGCGGCTCGATGTCGTTGCATGGATTGGGCGGATCGTTCAGGCTGACCCCGAGGCGCGCATCCTGGTCTTTGGCGAGTCGATGGGTGCAGCAACCGCCATGAACGTCGCGGGGGAATCTCTGCCCGCAAACGTGAAATGCATTATCGAGGACTGCGGTTATACGAGTGTTTGGGACGAGTTTTCTCTGCAGCTCAAGGACGTGTTCGGCCTGCCCAGCTTTCCTTTGCTCGATGTAGCAAACTTGGTGTGCAACGTGCGCGCGGGCTACGACTTTCATAAGGCGAGCAGTGTGGAGCAACTCAAACACGCGACGGTTCCCATGCTGTTTATCCACGGCGACCAGGACACCTTTGTGCCGTACAGTATGCTCGACCAAAACTACGAGGCGTGCGTCAGCAAGGCTAAACAGAAGCTCACTATCCACGGCGCCACCCACGCCAAGAGCGCGCAAGTTGACCCCGAGCTCTACTGGAATACGGTCGACGACTTCCTCGATAGGAATTTTTAGGGAAAAAGCGGCGTTGGGGATTTATCTAACCCCCTATTTTCGGAAGTATGCTGCAAAATCTGGAACTGCCGACCAGACCGCAGTTTTACCAACAATTTATCAGGGGTTTTGTTGCCAAAAAATGTCGTGTGCTCGGCGGTCTCGAAATTTGCCGCATACTTCCGGAAAGCCGCCCGCAAGCGCTGTGCTCACGGGCGGCTTTTGCTAACGTTGCGCTACAAAAGCGCTTGATATGTCCAATAGACAGGTGCTACTTGACCTCGATGAGCTCATACTTGCTCGTGCCCAGGCCGATCTTTTCGGCATGCGCGATGCACGCGCGCCAGTCGGTGTCGGGATGCGTGATGCAGAAGGGGTCCTTGGCCTGCTCGCCCTCCAGATGCTCGTGGTTATGCTCCATCTTGGCCGCGCTATCGGTGAGTTCGGTGTTGGGCAGCGGCTCGGATGCCATGACGGCATCGGCGCAGGCCTGATCGATAGCGACCGGGTCGAAGCTCGCGAACATGCCGATATCGTTAACGATAGGCGTGTCGTTTTCGGGGTGGCAGTCGCAGTTGGGACTGATGTCCATGGCGAGCGAGATGTGGAAGCTCGGACGGTCCTGAACAATGGCCTTCGTGTACTCAGCGATCTTGTAGTTGAGTACGTCGGCCGCGGCATCATAGTCGGGCTTGATGCAGTCCTGGTTGCACGCCGCAATGCAGCGTCCGCAGCCCACGCAGCGATCGTGGTCGATGGCGGCCACGTGCACCGTGCGGGCGTTGCCGTTGGCAAGCTCGCGCTCGCGGGTATCGTCAAACGAGATGGCGTTGTGCGCACAGATCTTTTCGCAGGCACGGCAGCCAACGCAGTGCTCAGTCGCGACGTTCGGCTTGCCGGCGGCATGCTGCTCCATCTTGCCGGCACGGCTGCCGCCTCCCATGCCCAGGTTCTTCATGGCGCCGCCAAAACCGGCCTGCTCATGGCCCTTAAAGTGGGTGAGGCTGATCACGATATCGGCATCCATGAGCGCCTGACCGATCTTTGCCTCGCGCACGTACTCACCGCCCTCGACCGGGACGAGCGCCTCGTCGGTACCCTTGAGGCCGTCGGCGATGATGATCTGGCAGCCTGTGGCATACGGGGTAAAGCCGTTCTGGTAGGCGGTGTCGATGTGCTCGAGCGCGTTTTTGCGGCTACCGACATAGAGCGTATTGCAGTCAGTGAGGAAGGGCTTGCCGCCCAGCTCCTTCACCACGTCCGCGACGGCGCGGGCGTAGTTGGGGCGCAAAAAGCTCAGGTTGCCCAGCTCGCCAAAGTGAATCTTGATGGCGACAAACTTGTTCTCAAAGTCGATCTGCTCGATACCGGCGCGGCGAATGAGGCGCTTGAGCTTGTCGAGCTGGCTCTCGCGAGCATGCGTGCGCAGGTTGGTGAAGTACACCTTGGCGGGTGCTGCGGGTGCAGTTGCGGTCATAGATATATCCCCTCGGTCTATATGGCGTTACAGACATAGGAGATGGTACCCGTTGAAGCAGGGTCAAAGTCAAGCGCAGCGCCTGGCCACTCATTGGGGACAGACTTAAATGACCGGCCGCCAGGGACATCCTTTCGCCATCCGGCACCCGGCAGTTGGGGACGTTCCTTTCCTGCCGGCAGCTAGGGACAGTCCTTGCCGGCCCGGCCGGCGAGCGGGCAGATCGGCAAAGACTGTCCCCGATGACTAGTCGTTTAGGAACGTCCCCAATGACTACTCTTGAACTTTGAGGGCTTCGGCCAGGCTGACGCGCTTGATCGAGCGCATGTGCAGCAGCGCCACGACCAGGTACGTTGCAAAGCCGATCCCTGCGCACGCCGCCATGGACCAGCTTGGCACATAAATCTCGATATTGCCGTTATAGGCGAGCAACATGGAGCGGAAAATAGCCGTAAGCGAGCAGATAATCAACGGCAGGCTCAGCACGAGCGATGCCGCCACGCACAGCGTGATCGAGCGGATGTACAGATGCGAGATCTCGCCATCGCGATAGCCAAAGACCTTCATATAGCTGATCGAGCGGGCGCTATGGTCGATAACGGCCTTGGTTAGCAGGTACATAAACAGCAGGAAGATAAACACCGCGAGCCCGACCATCATGCCGATCATGTCGCTCATCATGCCGATGAACTGGTCACCCACGGCGCGCATGTCGTCGGGCGTGGTGTCGCCGGCAAAGTAGCGCGCGTCGAGGTCGAGCTTCTCGTCGCTCACATAGCCGTTAAAGTAGGCGGCGTCGTTGTCGAACAGCTCGTTAAAGTCGTCGATACTCATATAGATATTCATGTCCGACTTGGAGCCCCAGGCACAGTCCTTGCCCGCGTACTCAAAGGAATAATGCTCGCCCTCGTACTTGTCGCTGAGCGTGACCTTCTGGCCCTCGCTCCAGCCAAACTTATCGAGCAGACCGCCGCCAAAGACGACGCGGCCATCGCCGATGTTGAGGCCCTTCCAGTAGCGCGAATCGGACGAGATGCCGTAGACAGAAATCGTCTCCTCGCCATTACCGTCGCCACGGTCGTACTGCAGCTGGTAAACGGCATATTTCTCGGCCTGCGCGATTGCGCCCGCGCCGTTGTCGGTCGTGTTGACCGGGTGAATGTCGTCGTTGTCAGTGTCGATCTTAGAGGCCTTGTCGATCAGGTCGATAGCCTCGTCGCGGTCGCAGCCAAGGGCATCGGCAAGATCGTCAAGGCGCGCGTAGAGCGCATCCTTCTTGTCCTGGACCTTGGCAAGCGCATCCTGCGCTGCGGTCAGGCTCTCGGCAGACGGAGATGCGGTCGCGGCATCGGCTGCCGTCTGCGCCGCATCGGCCGCGCCGTCAAGCTCGTCATCGGCATCCTGGGCGGCAGAAAGCAGCGCGCCGTCAACCGACTGCAAGCGCTCGAGTGCCGACCACTGCTCGCGCTCCTCGGCAGTGCCCTCGAGCTCCAGCGGCGCCTTGAGTGTGTACTGATGCTCGGCGACCAGGCTCGTCTCTAGATTGTCCGCATAGTGCGTCATCGTGGGCAGGATCGCCAGACCAAAGAGCAAAAGCAGCGACCCAAACGCGATGCCCACGAAGAGCGTGGCGAAGTTGCCCAGATTGCGCAGGAAGATACGCAGGCGGAAGCGGGAAACAAAACCCATGCGCTCCGGCAGCTGCAGGCCGCGCTTGGTGCCCGATTTGCCGCTCGCCTCGTGACGAAGGAACTGCAACGGCGTCTTGCCCATCTTGCGAAGCAGACCCACCAGCGTGATGAGGATGAGCGCAGCGGCGGGGACCACGGCACACTTCACGAAGATCTCCCAGCTCCAGTACACCTGGAAGGGCGGCAGGCTGTACGAGCCGTAGTAGAGACCGCGCATGGGCTCGGTAAAGAACACAACGCCGAGCGCAGTGCCCAAAAGCGCCGCGAGCACGCCCACGATGGCGGGAAGCGCGAGGTAGTGCAGCACGATCTCGCGGCGGCGATAGCCGCTGGCGAGCAGCGTGCCGATGATGGCGCTCTCCTCCTCGATGGTGGCGTCGGTGAGCACCACAAAGACAAACGCCATGATCACGATGATGATGTCGAGCAACGTCATCCACATCATGGAGTCGCCGTCCACGTCGTCGCGCGCATAGCCAATGCCCTGATTGGAATCGGCATCGATCAGATCGTCCACGCGCGCATCGGCATCGGTCAGCGCCTCGACCATATCCTGCTCCGCATCGATGCGATCCGCGGTGGGGAGATCGCGGTCGGTAAAGGTGAAGGAGTAGGTGTAGGCAGGCGCGCCACCGGCATCCTCGAGCGCGGCAAAGCCGGCATCGGTGACCTCTGCCACGCCGTACGTGATGGTGTTCACCGTAAAGTCCGAATTGTTGAGGAACAGCGCCTGGCTATCGGGCTGGGTCATGATGCCGCAGATGGTGTAGGTGCGGCCCTCAAGCTCGACCTTATCGCCGATGGCGAGGTCGTTGTTGGTGGCGAAGACACGGTCGATTGCCACCTCATCGTCCGCCTTGGGCTGCCTGCCCTCACAGTAGGACGCGATATCGACCTTGGTGCGGTGCGCATAGGTGCGCAGCGTGCGCTTGGTGCCATCGTCGCCGGCGGTCTTTTTGATGATGGCGTCGATGGAGAAATTCTTGTAGAGCGTGACGCCACCGACGTCGCCGGCTGCATCCTCGGCGGCCTTGAGCTGGTCTTTGGTAGCCTCGAAGGAGGTGGTCACGCGGCCGTCCTCGATCGTGTACTCGTCGCGCATGTCGTCGATGAGGCAGCCGATGGAATGCGCCGCGAGCAAAAAGCCCGAGGTAAGGGCGATGCTTCCGCACATAAGCAAAAAGATGCCCAGGTACTTGCCGATATTGCGGCGCAGCTCGCGCGGGAGACGTTTTGCGAGAGGTGTCATGGCGCCGCCTACCAATCGAGCTCGGCGGCCGCGACGGGTGACTCATTGAGCTCATCCTCGACGATGCGCCCGTCGCGCAGGCGCAGCACGCGATTTGCCATGCGCGCGATGGCGGCATTGTGGGTGACAATGATGATGGTGCAGTCGTAGGTGCGGTTGACATCCTCCATGAGCTGCAAGATTTCCTTGGACGTCTTGTAGTCAAGCGCGCCCGTGGGCTCGTCGCACAGCAGCAGGCCTGGGTTTTTGACGAGTGCACGGCCGATGGCGCAGCGCTGCTGCTGGCCGCCCGAGACCTGGCGTGGGAACTTGTTGCGGTGCTCGTAGAGGCCCAGCGAACGCAGCAGGTCGTCGACATTGAGCGGGTTTTTGGACAGGTGCGCCGTGACCTCGATGTTTTCCTTGATGGTAAGGTCGGGCACCAGGTTGTAGAACTGGAAGACAAAGCCCAGCTCGCGGCGGCGGTACTCGCCCAGATCGGCAGGCTTGAGCGCGGTGAGGTCGCAGCCGTCCACCATGATGGAGCCGCCGTCGGCATCCTCCAGGCCGCCAATGAGGTTGAGAAAGGTCGACTTGCCCGAGCCCGAGGGTCCCAGCATGACGCAGATCTCGCCGCGGTTGATGGACGTGTCGATGCCGTCGAGCACCGTCAGGCGCGCATCACCGTCGCCATAGTGTTTCTTGAGCCCTTTGACCTGGACATAGGCTTGCTTTGTCGCCATGTTATCCCCCGTTGTTAGCCTTCTGCTACTTTTCTAAGCTAATAGTAAACCACGGTGAACTATTTTTAAGCGACAGGCGCAATTTTTTCCAAACCAGTCATTGGGTACTTACTCATTGGGGACAGACTTAAATGAGTGAAATCGCTCATTTGAACTGCGTCCCGAATCTTGGCCTTCTTTATTAGAAGCGAACACTAGGA